>JADZAX010000017.1 GCA_020852405.1 Verrucomicrobiales bacterium | reverse complement strand
ACCAACCAACTGCTGAAGGCGATGAAGGTCAGGGTCGCGCCAAAGATCCATCCGAGATATTTCATCCGCACTGGAATCACGAAGTAGAGACGCACGGTCCTGTCAGGATACAGCGTGGCAAAGGCCAGAAACATGGCTTCATACCAGACCAAGCCTCCCACTGCGGAAATCAGTCCGGGGACAAAAAAGAGAACCAATCCGGTGGTCATGAGCATCAGGGCGGTGACCACGGCATAGAGGCAGACCCTGAAACTGCCCCAGGCCTGTTCCATGCCGTCATTCATCCAGAAGAGGAACATCACTCCGATGATGAGCCAAAGCACATCGTCATTCCGTGGCAGGGCGATGAAGCCGATGAGACGCCAGACTTCCCCCGACACGATTTTTGGGGTGTCAAAATTCAGGGCATCAACAAATCCTGGACTGAGCCGGGAGAGAAGGAAGGTCAGAATCTGAAAAATACCGACCCAGCGGAGCAGATTTGGGATGGCCAGCCAGCCAAATTTGCGCTCGGCGGAAGCGATGAGACGGTCGAACCAGGAATAAATGGACATGATCAAGGGCCGTCCACCCTACCATGGCCTGTCAGCCTGACAATGAAAAGCGGGCTCTTTCATCCCACCTCGATGACCGCCTTCCTCAGTGTGGGGTCGGTTACGACGGTGTGAAAGTGTTCCGGCACTTCGGAGAGAGCCATCCTGTGGCTGATCCACGGCGTCGTCGTGACCGCTCCTGATCGCAGATCCGCGAGGACTCGCGAGAAATCCGTCGGCACGGCATTCCGGCTCGACAGCACGGTCAATTCTCTGCGATGAAAATTGGGATCATCAAAACGGACTTCTCCTTGAAACAAGCCCACGAACACAATCCTCCCGCCATGCGCTGCGAGGTGAAAGCACCCCATCATGGAGGCTGCGTTGCCGGTGGCATCGAAAATCACCGTTGGCAGCTGGCCTCCTCCGAGAGTCCTCAGCGCAGACTCCAAATCCTTGCCGGGAGAAACCACCGAGGCCCGCTCATTACCTAAAATCTCCTGCGCAAAGGCGACCCTCGCGGCATCCAGATCCACCAAAGCTGCCTGAGGTGTGGCGGTGCGGAGAAAGCTCAGGACGCTCAGTCCGATCGGGCCTCCACCGATCACCACGGCATAGTCATCCTGGGTGACGTCCGCGCGGTCGACCGCGTGGCGGCCAATGCAGAGCATTTCCGTGAGCGCGACCTGGTCCGGTGAGAGCCCTCCAGCGGCATGTAGTTTGGCGGCCGGGACCACGATCCGGGAGCGCATGCCTCCATCGCAATGGACGCCGAGAACCTGGAGTTCCTCGCAGCAGTTCGTTTTCCCGCGCCGGGAGGCCGGACTTCCCGGGGCATTGAGATAGGGTTCCACCGCGCAGAGTTCCCCAGTGCCGCACCCTGGGGAGGGATCGCAATCCGGCCCCCACGAAACGGGCCGGACCGCCAGCTCATGCCCAAGAATCCGGGGATAGGAGAAAAATGGCTGGCGACCGAAAAAGGCGTGAATGTCCGTGCCGCAGACTCCGATCCGTTCCACCGCAACGACCACCTCGCCTGGGCCGGGCTCCGCGACAGGGGCCGACCTGCGCTCAAATCGGGTCGGTTCAGCGACAAAAATTTCGGTTTGAATCATGATCTGCGGGGAATCTAAGCCCAGGAGCAGGTAGCCCAGTCGTAAGAATTGCCAACTTCATTTTAAGGGCTTGGCCAAGAACCATCATTGACGCGAGAGGTAAATTTTCATTAAACACTTGATAAAAATGATAAAAAATGGATATTATCATAATTAATTCACTTTTCTTCATGGGATTCCGTCCTGTCATTCTCAGCGTCTTTCTCTTCTTCATCGGTGTGGTCACACTCAGCGCCTTCTGGTATCTGCGTGAGCGACAACGGCAGATGGAGGTGGTGGAGAGTGAATGGTTGGCCACGGTAAGAACCGCCGCCGCCTTGATCGATGGCAATCGCATTGATCAGAAAGAAACGGACCAGATTCTTCAGGAGGTGCAGAAAAGTGCCTCCTCCGTCCAGCCGGACGCGGTATGGGCCCTCTACGGTCCGGAGGGAGGAACCTCAGATGAACTTGGCAAAACAGGGGATTTGTCGGTCGCCGAAACCTATGACATGGCGGCGCGTGAGAATTTGAGAAAGGACTCTCCGAAAGTCGGTCCCGGTGTGGGTGCCTACCTGATTGACGATTTTGACGGTGATGGGCGGCGGGGGATCAAGGGGATTCTCGCCGAGGCCTTCGGGGCCAGGGGATGTCCCGGACTTTTGGTGACCGCCGCGGCGCCTGTGCGCGACCATGGCAAGGTTGTGGGAATTTTGGAGGGGGCGTTGCCATTGCCGGCCAGTTCCCTTGCCGCGACCTCGTTGCTTCGTCCCATCCACTGGCTCTCCCTGCTCGTGCTTGTTCCCGCATCGCTCGGGATGGCCATGGCCGGAGCGATGATTTCGCAACGGTTTCAATCGCTCAACGAAGGGATGAGGACGGTTGCCGAAGGGCGCTACGATTATCGTCTGAACCCCAAGGGAAATTCTGATTTCCGCAAAGTTTGCGAGAGTTTCAACCGCATGGCTGAAGGATTGGAAAAGACGGACAAGCAGGTCAAAGCCGGTATCCGTGACCTCCAGGTCATGCAAACCCAGGCGGAGTCCGCGAAGCAGGCCAAGTCGGACTTCCTTGCCAACATCAGCCATGAAATCCGGACCCCGATGAACGGGATCATTGGCACTACCAGTCTGTTGATGGAGACTCCGCTCAGTGACGAACAAAAAGAACTCGTCCACGTCATGCGGACCAGTGGTCAGTCCCTTGTCCACCTGATCAATGATGTCCTCGATTTCTCGAAATTGGAATCTGAAAAAATGGAACTGGAGGTGGCGCCGGTGAATGTTCCAGCCCTGATTGAGGAAACCATCGAAATGTTCGCTTTCCATGCCGCAGAAAACAACATTGAGTTGGCTTACTTCATCGACAAGGGAGCTCCGGACACCATTTTCGGTGACTACGAGCGGCTTAAACAGGTGCTCGTCAATCTGATCGGGAATGCCATCAAATTTACCGAAGAAGGGGAGATCATGGTCTCGGTCCGCACGGCCTCCGTCACCTCGGCGCGAGGCGAAGAGTCCTTGGTGCACTTCTCAGTGCGTGACACCGGCATCGGCATCCCGGCGGAGTCCCAGGAGAAAGTATTTGAAGCCTTCACCCAGGCCGATGCGTCCACTACTCGGAAATATGGAGGGACCGGCCTTGGTCTGGCGATTTCGCGCAAGATCTGTCGCTTGATGCACGGGGATCTGAAACTGCAGAGCGAAGTGGGAAAAGGATCGGATTTCTATTTCGAATTGCCGATGCGGGAGGTTCCCCAACAAGGCAGTTTGAAGCCGGCGGATGCTCCGGAACTGCGGGCCTCGATCACCGGAAAACGGGTCATCATTGTCTCCGGCAACCAGATGCTGGGCAGTCTGATTCAGCATTATTGCCGCGGTGCCGCCATGGAGGTCCATTTGACCAGCCAACTCAGCCCCGAGATCTGCGCTCAAATTGTGAGTTGGAAGCCTGACGCGGTCATCATTGATCCAAAAATGGTTTCCAATGAGCTGCTTCAAGAATGCTCAAGGCTGCTGGACCAGGCCGGAATCGCCCGGGTGGTCTTTCTAACGATGGGCAAGCCCAAGCCCAAAATATTGGAATCTGCCGTGACCACCGTCCGGTTCACCTACAAGCCTCTCAGCGAACTCAAACTGTTCACCGCCCTGCAAAACGTGTTCCTGAACCGGGGCGAGGCATCCTTGGCGGAAGGTTCTGTGGCCTCAAAACTTGAACTGCGATCCTTTGCCGAACGGTTTCCGGCCCGCATTCTGATCGTCGAAGATGTGCAGATGAACCAAAAAATCATCAGCATGGTCCTGAAAAATCTCGGTTACCAGAGTGTGGAAATTGTCGACAATGGTTTGCAAGGAGTGGAGCGGGTTTCGCAAGGGGGCATCGACCTTATTTTCATGGATTTGCAGATGCCGGTGATGGGAGGGATCGACGCGACCTTGAAAATCCGCGAAAGCTTCTTCCTCGATCGCCAACCCATCATCATCGCCATGACCGGTCATGCGCTCGCCGGGGTCAAAGAGTCCTGCCTGCGGGCCGGCATGGATGCGTATCTGACAAAACCCATCTCTGTTGGGGAAGTCCGGGGGGCCATCGAAGAAACGATCCCCAAACTGGGGCTTGCCCCGGCGCCGGCGGTCAGGGTTTGATGCGGGATTTCCCCCGGAGCGGCAGGCCTCCCGTGAATCCATCATGGACGCCGGGAACTCTTCATCGTAGCATCGTCCCATGATGGGACGACTCTCTTTCCTAATCGGCACCTGGCTGGTTCTTGGTTGTGGCGGCAGCCTTTCAACCCTGAGGGCCGCCGGGGAGGCGCTCCCCAACGTGGTCATCATTTTCATTGATGACGAAGGCTACGGGGATATCGGAGTGCAGGGGGCCCAAGGGTATGAGACCCCCAACATTGACCGGATGGCCCGCGAAGGCCGTCGTTTCACGCATTGGTATGCCGCCCAGCCAGTCTGCTCCGCTTCACGCACGGGGCTCCTGACCGGCTGCTATCCGAACCGTATCGGGATTCACGGTGCTCTTGGGCCTGGCAGCCGGGCCGGGATTCATGACGGGGAGATGACGCTCGCCGAGATGTTCAAGCAGAAAGGCTATGCCACGGCCGCCTTCGGCAAATGGCACCTCGGGGATCACCGGAAATTCCTTCCTCTGCAGCACGGATTCGACGAGTATTTTGGAATCCCCTATTCCAATGACATGTGGCCCCAGCACCCGGAGGTGGGCGACAAATTTCCACCCCTGCCACTCATCGAGGGCAACGATCGCCTCCGCGTTGCCGATGAGCATGATCAGGACATGCTGACGACGTGGCTCACAGCCCGCGCCGTGAATTTCATCGGCCAGCACCGCGAGAAACCTTTTTTCCTCTATCTGCCGCATCCACAGTGTCACGTGCCCCTGCATGTCTCTCCCCGGTTCCGCGGGACCACCCAAAGGGGGCTCTTCGGCGATGTCATGGCTGAACTGGACTGGTCCGTCGGCGAGATCCTGAACGCTTTGAAGGCCTTTGATCTGGATGAAAACACGCTCGTCATTTACACCAGTGACAACGGTCCTTGGCTCAGTTACGGAGATCATGCCGGAAGTGCCGGTCCGCTCCGGGAAGGGAAAGGTACCAGTTGGGAGGGGGGGATGAGAGAACCCTGCATCATGCGGTGGCCCGGACGGATTCCCGCGGGCCCGGTCACCGATGAACCCGGCATGAACATTGACCTCCTGCCCACGCTGGCCAAAGTGGTCGGAGCCAGCCTGCCGGACCATCCCATTGATGGCCTCGACATCTGGCCGCTCCTTTCCGGGGAAACCGGAGCGAAAAATCCCCATCAATCCTACTGGCACTATTATGCCCAGAATGAATTGCAGGCGGTTTCCCAAGGGTATTGGAAACTGGTGCTCCCCCATGGATACCGGACGTTGGGGAACCAACCGATCGCGAAAGGGGGCGTGCCGGTGAAATATTCGGCAGCCAAGGTGGAGCAGCCCGAGTTGTATGATCTTTCCAATGACATTGGTGAGAAAACAAACCTCGCGGCCGACGATCCCGATGTGGTCGCCCAGTTGCTCGGAGCCGCTGAAACAGCCCGGAGGGAACTCGGAGACAAGCTGACCAAACGCGAAGGAGCGGGGATTCGCGAGCCTGGGCGTCTCACCAAGGAGGAGGCCGACGAAATCGATGCCTGGCACGGCAGGAAAAAATGACCCCAGCGGCGCATCCGCGCTCTTGCCGTGATCTCATCGGTCTCTCATGCTGGCCGGATGCGGCTGGCGCTTTCTTTCCTCCTTTTTCTGGCTCCGGGCCTTTTCGGTTCTGGTGTTGCCGCTCCTTCCGGTCCTCATGTGGTTCCCCCGGACGATTCGGTGCTGCTGTTTCTCGACAGCCGCGTCGTAGACCGGATGGAGAATTCCCGGCTCGCTCCTGGCGCGGTTTTCAAAGATCCCGCCAATCCTTTGTTCAAGGCCGACCAGCCCTGGGAGAATGCGCTGAACAATCTCTATCCCAACGTTCTATGGGATGAATCGACCGGCAGCTTCCGGCTCTGGTACAAGTGCGTTCTGGCCGATCCCGAAGTCATTGCCAAGATGGATGGACCCAGCACCGTGCATGATGTGGGGTGGTATCTGCTTCACGCCACTTCCCGGGACGGTTTGGTCTGGAAAAAGCCTGGCTATGGGATTCACCGGTTTGCGGGAAATGCCGCGACCAACATTGTGGCGCGCGACACCCCGAATGTCGGGGTCTTCCGGGATGACCACGAAAGGGATCCCGCTCGGCGTTACAAAATGACCTACGATGTGGGGCTGGGCCAACCCCGGGCCCGATTCTCCCCGGACGGCCTCCATTGGAGCGGACCGGTGGAAATGATCGGCTTCCATCCCCGGGAAGGTGACACCCACAACAACGCCTTTTGGGATGAACGCTCCGGCCGCTACGTGTGGTTCACCAAATATTACTCCGGCGAACGCACCGTGGCCCGGTTGGAGAGTCAGGACTTCCTCCATTGGACTGACACCAGCGTGGTTCTCCGATCTTCGGTGGAGGAGGGGAAGGCCACCCAAACATACGCTTTAACAGCGTTCCGATACGGCAGCGTTTATCTGGGATACGTCATGATGTATCACCCCGGGACAGATCGTTCGGTCGATTGCGAGCTCGCTTGGAGTCCCGATGGGCGTCGGTGGAGCCGGGTTACTCCCGGGCAGGCATTCATCCCCAGAGGGCCTGCGGGTTCGTATGACAGCCTTTGTATCTATGGCCCAGCCGGGCCAGTCGTGACCGTGGACAATCAAGTGTGGATTTGGTATGGGGGGAGCGACGTGCCCCATACCGGTTGGAAACGGCACTGCCTGCCCTGCTTGGCCCGCCTTCCATTGGATCATTTCGCCGGAATCGAACCCGAATCTCCCGGTCCTGCGGTGCTGGAAACCGCTCTGTTGCTGCCGACAGGAGAGCCGTTGGAACTGACTGCGGATGCCGCGGGCGGAACGATCCGGGTGGAGGCCCTGAGCGCCGCTGGGGAGGTGATTGACGAGTCCGAGCTCATCACTTCAGACGTCGTGAGGAGTCGGGTGCCATGGACCTGCGGCGGTTTTGAGGCCGGACGGGCTCCGGTGAAGTTGCGATTTGAGTTCCAACGTTCACGACTCTACGCGGTCCGGGGGGCCACATTGCTCCGGACGGAACTTCCTCAAGCCGGTTCTCCGTTCCGCAGTCCTGGCTGGACTCCCCGGCCGGTGATGCGCAAAACCTTCCACTTCGATCACGGAACAGAAGGATGCCGCGGTGTGGAGTCTTTGGTGCACCGCGTTTCCGGGGGGTGGGCTGATTCAGGTCATGTCCGGATTGCGAGAGAAGCCACTTCAGCGCCCATCTTTTCAACCGGAGAGGCTGGGGGAGTCTCCGTGGCCGGTGCCTGGCCAGAAATCCTGGGAGGCCGGGGAGCTCGACTACAGGCCCAGGTCAGGAGTGTTCCTCAGACCGGGTTTCAATGGGAAATTTTTGCGAAGGACATCGCCCAATGGACCCATGCCGCAGAGGGGCCTGCCGGCGAGGACTGGACATTGGTATCCACGGCTCTCCAATACGGTTGGACCGATGCCGAAGCCATGGCGGCGGGGTGGCGTCCGGCAAGAAATGCGTTCAGTTGGGCGGAAACCCTGGCCCATGTTGGAAAAGTCGTCCTGCTGCCCTCGACCGCCGGCTCCCACGAGTGGGATCTCGATGAGTTGGTGGTGGAAGGACTCCCGGATTGAGGACTGGGAAGGGATCTGGCATTTTCCACATTTCGGGATCGGCATCCCTTCCTGGATGGCGTAGATTGGAAATGAGCCATGTCGGAAATGCGTTTCAATCCCATCACCTTGGACTGGGTCATCATGGCCTCAGACCGGTCGATGAAGCCGAACGACTTCCGCAAGGAGGATCAGGTGCGTCCGGAACGTCCCGCTTGGCGGGAGAACTGCCCGTTTTGTGCCGGGAATGAACACCTCAGCGGCCCCGAGATCGCCCGAGCCTGCGACACGGATGGCAGCTGGCAGGTGCGTGTCGTGGCCAACAAATATCCCGCATTCAGCCCCATGGATGTGGTGGAACGGCACAATGAAGGCACTTTCCGCTCCTTGTCTGCTGCCGGAGCCCATGAGGTGGTCATCGAGCATCCGAAGCACAATGTCGCCCTGTCGGATTTCACGGCACCGCATGTCCGGGCTCTTTTCGGGCTTTATCGGGAGCGTTACGAAGCCCTCAGGCTGAATCCGGCCGTGGAGAGCATTGTCATTTTCAAGAACCACGGAGAGCGGGCCGGAACTTCGTTGGAACATCCCCATTCCCAGATCACGGCGGCTCCGATCGTCTCCGCCCAGGTCGAGGCCAGGCTGCAGGAGGCGAGGCGTTATCACCAGAAAACCGGCGACTGCCTCTATTGCCGGGTGCTGTCTGATGAGCTGGAAGCCGGTGTCCGCATTGTCGAAGAAAGCGAGTCTTTCGTTGCCTTCATCCCTTACGCCTCCCTTTCTCCCTATCACCTGTGGATTTTCCCCAGGCAGCACGCAAGTTCTTTCGGTTCCATCGAGGACCGTGACCTGGATCACTTGGCGGATATCCTAAGCCGTCAGTTGCGTCACTTGCATGTCGCTTTGGGGGATCCGGATTACAACTTCATGATCCGCTCATCCCCCGCCAGGGCGGTTCACTCCCCGTATTACCATTGGTATGTCGCCATCGTGCCCCGGGTCAGCCACCTTGCAGGGTTTGAGCTCGGCAGCGGCACCTACATCAACAGCAGTCGTCCCGAACACTGCGCGGAAGTGCTCCGGGCCGCAGCGGTGATGAATTGACTCCCGGTGAGGGAGGGGTGGCAGGGGTATCGGTCCGCCAAGTGTTGTAGGATCTTGGATTGAGCTGCTGAAGAAGGTTTTTTCCGGAGCGCGCGCTGGGCGCTGCACGAAACCTTGCGAACGGGACCCTAATTCTCCTTTCCGTGCAAAGGTAGGCGCGCGGGATCAAAGAGTTCATCCGCCACTACCGCGGAGCGCGCATCACCGAGCACGATTTCTTCCTTGGCACCCGCACTCGTAATCACCAGTCCCACGGGGCGCACCCCATCGACAAACTTTGCGTATTTCACAATCAGCACCGATCGAAAGAGTCGGCGGCTTGCCGTGTAATGTTCCATCTTCCATGGACGGCCCTGATCATCGAGCCAACAGCGCACCAATGGCGAACGATTCTTGATGCCGACCTTGGGCCTAAAGTCGAGCACGGTGCAGGCGTGGTTGGTTCCGCCGACTTCGATTCTCTCGCTTCCCGCCACCGTGTGATCGAATTCTTCGGCGAAGCTCCAGTTCATCAGATCCGCCACCCATGCTTCTGCCGCCACCTGGCTGGTGGATAGCCGCGACGCATTGCGCGCCTTCGGGGCGTAAAACCAGCAAGCTTCACCGACGAACAAGAGGGACTTGCCCGCGTCCTTCACCGGACCAATGCAACGCACGAGCGTATCAAACACGATGCGTCCGTTCGCTTCGACGCGTCGGCGGGACTGCTGCGTGAAGTGAACGACTTCCGTTTCACCTTTCTTGGTGTTGGTTTTGTGAATGGTCACTGTGGCTGTGAAGCTGGAGCCGGGGAGACGCAGGGCGTCCAACTTGCGCACGAGGTCAAGACGCGGATTCGCCTCCTGGGCGACGATCCGCATCGTGCCGAGCACGAGTATCAAGATGCAGCGAAGTGGAAGCATAATCAGTTCAATGTCTCAACGCCTCCACGATCTCCATCCGGCTGGCATGATGCGCAGGGAAGTAGGCGCCAATCAGAGCGACAGTGAAGCTGCTGAAAAAGCTTCCCGCAATGATCATCGGTGAATGCAGGCACATCAGTTCCAGCTTGGCTTTGACATTGAAATAGGGGGGCGTGTAAAGAATCATCGAGTGGTTGATGCACCAGGCCGCCACAAGCCCGGTCACCACGCCGGCCAGACCGCCGAGCAATCCTAGCACGACGCTTTCCTGAACGAACATGGTGACGATGCCATTGCGGGTGACCCCCATTGTCCTCATTGCGCCAATTTCTCGGGTGCGTTCCACGATGCTCATCATCATAGTATTGTAAATTGTGAATACAAGGACCACTCCCACGATGCAAAAAGAAAAGGCAAAGAACATGTCGAGCATGTTGAGCGAGCGCGCGTGATTCGGATTCAATTCCCAACCGCTGCGATGCTCGATGTCCAACTGATGTTCTCGGGCCAGTTCATCAATGCGCCGCTCCACGGTGTGCAGATCCTCTGTGTGCCTCAGCAACAGTAGCACGGCCGTGACATGCACCGGCTCCCCGGGGAACACGAGATCATTGGCCATGCTGATCGGCATGACCACCAGATGATTGTCGATCTCCTCCATCGCGCGGATGCTCGTTTGTCGAACGGTGGCTGATAGCATATTTGGCAATCCCCCGGCAGGCGTCAGTGCGGTAAGCTCCAGCGAGGCTCGTGAATCCGCGCTGACTTCCAGCAGCCGCGCAAGCCCTTCGCCGATGGTGATGCCCTCAGGATCAGCGGTATCAAGCTCCGGTTTTCGGGCGAACAAGTGTTTGTTCGCGGGAATTTGACGCGCCTCGGTGAGGCCATATGGGTTCCAATAGATGACACGCTCGATTTCATCCGGGAACGCGCCGACTCCCGCGAAGGTGGACGAAGTCTGCTTTTCTGCACTGGTGATGATGCCACTGACCACGAGCTGGCCCGTGACCAGATCGATCTTCGGACCGAGCACCGGATCAGCGAGCATCAGCTTCTTGATCTCATCATAGTTTGCCAGGGCATAAGCTGCAGGGTTCCCCGATCCTTTGGACTTGAAGCCGCTCTTGAAAACTTGCAGATGGCCGGAGAGCACCACCGTATGAATCTCTGCGGCCAGATGCGCCCAATAAATGTAACCACCAAAGAGCAGCAAGCCCGCGCAGGAGAGCGCGATGGCGATCATCGTGGCGCTGCTGCGGCGGGTGTTCCGCCAGACATTACGGAAGGCGAGGCTCCAGGAGGTCATGCGTCGCGAAGCAATCCGTCGCGCATCATCAGCATGCGCTCGGCGAGCGCGGCTACCTGCGGATCATGGGTGGAGATGAGGAAGGTGGTGCCGAGACGATCACGCATCTCGCGCATGAGTTCGATGATCTTTGAGCCGGTGGCTGAGTCGAGATTGGCCGTGGGTTCGTCGGCAATCACCAGATCAGGCTGGGTGACGAGCGCGCGGCCCACGGCGACACGTTGGCATTGTCCGCCGGAAAGTTCGGCGGGGCGTTGATGAGCTTCTTCGCTCAGGCCCATCGACTCCAGCATGGCGAGGGCGCGTGCCCTTGCCTCGGGTGCGGGCACCTTGTTGAGACGCAGTGGATACTCGATGTTCTCCGCCGCAGTGAGCACGGGGATGAGGTTGAAGTTTTGAAACACAAAGCCCAGTCTTTGCGCACGGACGCGGGAGAGTTCCGAATCGCCCAGCTTGCTCGTGTCCTGTCCGGCAACGAAGACGCTGCCGGCGGTGGGCTGATCAATGCAGCCGATCAGATTGAGCAGCGTGGTTTTCCCTGAGCCGGACGGGCCCTGCATCACCACGAACGAGTGGCTCGCGATGTCGAGCGTGACTCCCCGCAGCGCCTGCACGGTGCGGTGACCAAGCGGGTAGTCTTTCTTCGCTGCGATGACGCGCACCAAAGGCTGTGTCGTAGTGTCCGGCATGAATGCTCGTTGGTTTAACATAGGAGAGGCCTCCGCAAATGCAACGCACTCACCCGACAATTCCTGTTGCGAGGCGAGACCTCCCGTTAATAATGTCCAACCATGGACGAGCGAGGTCAGAAACAGACCGGGGGGCTCTACAAAAGCCCCGCACTGGTGGTGATGGTGGCGATGACAGCAGCGTGGCTTCTGGGGCTGCCTTTTGTGTGGCATGGCCGCATCGGTTCGGCATGGCTGATCAGCGGTGAGGTTGTCCTGGCGGGCACACTGATCCACGTCGCGACCAGCTTCTGGTATGCCACTGTCGAAATATCTCGTCGAGATGCCTCGCGGCTGCTTCTGCTGGCGGTCAGTATCGGCTGGGCGGCAGAGGCCTGCGGGGTCCGGACAGGGTTTCCGTTCGGCAGTCGCTATATTTACCATGAGGCCTTTCGGCCTCAGTTGCCCGGGGCTGTGCCTGTCGCCATTCCCCTCGCCTGGTATGTGCTCGTCCGGTTGCCTGTGGTGTTGCTACGCCGTTCAGAAATGCCGCTGTGGTCCAAGTCAATCCTGTGTGGCGTTTTCATGGCAGGCTGTGCTCTGCTGCTCGATCCGCTGGGCCAGTCGATCGGCCTGTGGAAGTTCGCCATCGACGATGGCATCGCTCTCCAGGCGACCAACGCCCTTGGTTGGGGCTCCGTGAGCATCCTCATCACCGCTTGCTACTTCGGTTCGGCGAAGCATAAGATCAGGCTTCCCACCTCCGCGCAACGACAACTCGAAGTGCTCCTGCTGACGATGGCGGGTTTCTTCCTATTGCTTGCTCTGGCCGCTGGCGCCAGTCGATTGAACGCGATCGGCCCTCTGACTATCTCCATCGCACTGATGCTGCCCTGCTGGATTTGCTGGTGGCGCACCTTCCAGCGTCTGTCGACTTTTGACGCACTTGTCCAGGAAGACCCTCGATGACCCCGCCCGGGCTCGGGTTCTTGATCTCAATAAAAACCAGTCACTCCAACTGACTCACCGTCAGGAGTTGTTCAGGACCTCGCTTGAGGTGAACCCGAGCCCCGAGACCTCTTCGGCCGTGGAATGCCTCATCTCAGTGCCTTTACACACGGGACAGCTTTCATGGGCCCATTCACGGATATTTCCAAGACCGAGGTCTCGCAGGTCTTTGCCATCATAGCGTCCCACTGCGTGGTCCTCCTCGCCACACCAAGCAAGAGTAGCCCTGCAGGAAGGGCATGAGATAAAGATCAGTGGCCCCCCCCCACAATAGGGACAAGGTTCACGACGAAAGAAATAGGGAGAGGAGCTCATGCCTCTCCATGATACCGGCAATGGAGGGGGGCTGTCCGGGATTTTTCTCAATCGGTCTTTTCGACCACAACCTCATTCATGTGGGGCCTCCCAGCCAGCGCTGGAAGAAGGCCATCCGCCGGCGGTGCAGGTAGGGGGATTCTCCAATGCCGTGCCCCGCGCCGGGGACGATGAGCATGTCGAAATCCTTGTCTTTCTGGATCAGCGCGTTGACCACCTGCATGGAACTTGAGGGGTCCACATTGGAATCCAGTTCACCCCAAGTCAGCAGGAGATGGCCCTGCATCCGGTGGGCCTGGACCACGTTGGAGGAATCCTCGTAGGCTTTGTCCACAGGCCAACCCATCCATTGTTCGTTCCACCAGATTTTGTCCATCCGGTTGTCATGGCAACCGCAGTCCGCCACGGCGGCACGGTAAAAGTCGCCGTGATCGATCAGCGCGCGCAGCGCACTTTGCCCTCCGGCGGAGCCTCCGTAAATGCCGACACGGGAGAGGTCCATTTCCGGATGTTGTTGGGCTGCCGCTCGCATCCAGGCAATCCGGTCAGGGAAGCCGGAGTCTCCCAGGTTTTTCCAACAGACATCATGGAAGGCCTTGCCTCGCCAGTTCGTTCCCATTCCATCGATCTGCACCAGGATGAATCCCATTTCGCCGATTTCGCGATCGTGGGTCAGAAGACGAAAATTT
>JADZAX010000016.1 GCA_020852405.1 Verrucomicrobiales bacterium | reverse complement strand
GCAGATTCAATGTGGAATCCTCGCGGTAGCGTCGCGCAAATTGGGTGTGGAGGTAGTTCCGCTCCTCGGAAAACCTTCTCCAGACCAGCACCGGACTCCCCGCATCCACGGATGACCGCACTTTCAGGGAATCGAATTTCGTGGCCCGGGTGATTTTGAGGGCGCCTTCCAGACCGGCATCATTCATGATTTCCCTGATCTTGGAACCTTGGGTGCTTCCATAATGAATACCGGCACCAGCCGCAAGTTCCTCTGTATCCATATTGACCCCCAAGGTTTGGAGAACCATTGCCAACGTGGAGACGCCACAATAAGCACGATCCCCTTGGAGCAACAGAGGCACATCCTCAATGACATGATCACCATTCTCAAGTTTTTGCACCTTGCCACGCCTCCATGCGCCACGCTCCCGGGCAACCATCATCCGGACCGTCGCGTCTCTCCAATCCCGGGCAGAATCCGCATCCCGGTGAAAGGAAACCTTGATCAATTGTTCATCAGCGACCTGAAGGCGCGCGAATGATTTCCCACAACCAAACAGCCAGGCCTCCTGGCGAAGCATGCGGGACTTGCCCAAGGTAAAGCTTTCTCCTGGCTGACCGGAAAATTTTTCCAATCCGGATCTGACTTTTTGAAGTTCCTCGAGGAACAGGGCTCTGAATTTGTCCTGATTGGCCAAGCGCACAGCCTCAGCCTGATCTCTGGACAAATAGCCAAAGTGGGTTCCAGAATCGAGAAACAATACGGTGATCGTGTCGATTCTTCCGTCCACAAACCGGGCACTGACATGATGGGGCGGCACCTCCCAAATGACCGGTTCTCCGGGCCAACTTTTCCACACAATCGGAGTGTGCGTGGCAGGTCCTTCAAACTTTTCTTTGAAATCTTCGGTGTCCCAGATCTCCGGTTCGGCCAAAAACTCCGTCGGAAATGGCAGGGCGTGGAGCCACCCACCCCATAAACAAGCCCACAGGAAGATCAGACCGCCATACCAACGGGACTTCATAAACGCATCAGACCAAAGGCTTCATTCTCAAGACAAGAACAATCCCGGGAGTGGTGCCTCTCTCGATGGTGATTTCAAGGCCCTTGCCGCGAAAAGTATCCTGATGTTCCAGGGAAGGAGCGCTTCGTCCTCCCCAGCCAGCAATATTGGTTCTCAGTGAAGCCATCATTTTTGAAACTTCCGAGGGAGCCCCTGCCTTGGCTCCAAAAGACACCACGAGCTCCTTTACGGTCTCATTCTCGATCTTGGCAGTGACGGCGTTGGCCACCACGCCAAAAACCCGGGCGCTTTGTTTCAAGCGTAGATCATCCCCGCCGTTCCTGCTAACCGGCCCGGCCTCCCAATCAGCTTTCAGAAAGGACTGTTTCCCAGGAAGCCACAACTCAGTTTGGGCGGCGTGATCTTCCAAAGTCATGCCGGCGGCGCCGAAAAACCCGCCGGTGAATGCGGGTAACGCTTCCGCATTGGCGCAGACAAAAAAACTCAGCACTCCCCAGAGGCAATGACCGGAGCAAACTTTCATGGTTCTTGTTTAACAGGTTTCCACGGCGACGAATACAAAAAAAGCGGGGTCCGAAGACCGCCGCTTTTCTCAAAGTATTTTCGGGAGGTCTCAAGCGGCCGTCTCACCCACGCTGAAGCGTTCGAATCTCCGAACCGAAAGTTCATCACCCAATTCTTTGCCTTTGGCGGCAAGGACCTCAGCGATGCTCTTGTCCTGATCCTTGATGAAGCCCTGTTCAAGCAGGCAGACCTGTCCAAAGAACTTGTCCAGCTTGCCGTTGACAATCTTCTCGGCGACATTTTCCGGCTTGCCCTTGACCTGATCGAGATAAATTTCCCGCTCGGTGGCGACCTTGGAAGGAGCCACCTGATCCCGTGAAACGCAGGTAGGATGGGCGGCCGTGATCTGGAGGGTCAAATCGCGCGCGAGTTCCTTCAAGTCCGGGGACGAAGCGGTGGCCGCTTTGCCGCAGCCGATTTCAACGAGAACTCCGACTTTGCCAGCAAGATGAATGTAGGAACCGACAAGACCGGAATCCGTAACCTGATAGCGAACGGCCCGTCCCATGACAATTTTCTCGCCCAATTCACCGACCTTGGTTTTCACCGCGTCCTCGACCGAAAGACCTGTCACACCGAACGGTTGGGCCAGGATTTCTTCGAGGCTGACAGCGGAGGGCGCCGAGGCGACATGATCGACCAGCGCCTTGACAAAGCCCTGGAAGATTTCGTTCTTGGCGACGAAGTCCGTTTCGCAGTTAACCTCAACCAGAACGCCCATCTGGCCATCAGAGCTCACTGAGGTGGCAATGACGCCTTCTTTAGCGGAACGGGAAGCCTTTTTATCCGAGGCGGCCATGCCCTTTTTCCGGAGCACGGTTTCTGCCGCTTCTAGATCACCGCCCGCCTCTGTGAGAGCGGCTTTGCAGTCCATCATGCCCGCGTTGGTTTTCTCGCGGAGGGTTTTGATCAGTTCGAGAGTTACTTCAGCCATGGGGATTGGTCTGTGGATCAGAGTTGAAAAGTGATTGAAGTTCAGCGGGCCAGCATCGCGTCGACGAGTTTTTTCAGAATGATGCGGATGGATTTCATGGCATCATCATTGGCGGCAATCGGATAGTCCACCAAGTCTGGATCGGCATTCGAGTCCACCATGGCGACGATCTTGATTCCGAGACGGCGGGCTTCGGCAATGGCGATGGATTCGCGGGCCGAATCGACAACCACCATGGCATCAGGGTAGCTCTCCATGCTCCGGATACCGGAAAGATTGCGCAGAAGCTTGTCGCGCTCACGCGGCAGCGAAGCGAGTTCCTTCTTACTCATCTTTTTGAAGTCCGGGGACTTCTCAATCGATTCACGGTAACCCAAGCGGGCCACACTGCGCCGGATGGTTTCCAGATTGGTAAGAGTTCCGCCCAGCCAACGATGGTTCACAAAATACTGGT
>JADZAX010000015.1 GCA_020852405.1 Verrucomicrobiales bacterium | reverse complement strand
CGCCTGCGAGATCGGCGAGGGTGCGCGACACTTTGAGGATGCGGTCGTGGGCCCGGGCGGAGAAATTCAGCTCGGTCATCGCATGCTCCAGCAGGCTCTCGCACCGGGCATCCAGCCGGGCAAACTCCCGAACGAGCCGCGAGGGCATCGCGGAGTTGGTGACCACGCCGGGATGCCCGATGAACCGCTGGATCTGCACCTCCCGTGCCTCCTCGACCCGCGCCCGGACCGCCTCCGAGGTTTCCCCCGCCGCGTCCGAGGACAGTTCCTTGTAGTTGATCGAGGGGACCTCGATGTGGAGATCGATCCGGTCCAGGAGCGGTCCACTGATCCTCTGACGGTAACGCTCGACCTGGACCGGCAGACAGCGGCACTCCCTGCGGGTATCTCCGAGGTAGCCGCAGGGACAGGGATTCATCGCCGCCACGAGCATGAAGCGGCTCGGAAAGGTGAACTTCCCCGCCGCGCGGGAAATGGTGACATTCCCGTCCTCGAGCGGCTGGCGCATGACCTCCAGAGTGGAGCGGCGGAATTCCGGGAGTTCATCCAGAAAGAGGATGCCGTGGTGCGCCAGGCTGACTTCACCGGGCACCGGATTGCTGGTGCCACCGAGCAGACCGGCATCGGAGATGGTGTGGTGCGGGGCTCGGAAGGGCCGGGTCGCGATGAATCCGGCGCGGCGGTCGACCAGTCCGGCGACGCTGTGGATTTTCGTGGTCTCGATCGCCTCGGCCTCGGAAAGCACGGGCATGATGGTGGCCAGCCGTTTCGCCAGCATCGACTTGCCGGTCCCCGGAGGCCCGAGCATCAAGAGGTTGTGTCCTCCGGCGACGGCGACCTCGAGGGCCCGTTTGGCATGGGCCTGGCCTTTGACATCGGAGAAGTCGATGTCGTAACGACGTTTCTCGCGGAAGAAGGTTTCCCGGTCCAGCCGGACCGGCTTGATGTTCCCCTCCCCTTTCAAAAGAGCCACCGCGGAACGCAGGTCGGCCACGCCATAGACATAGATGCCCTCGACAATGGCGGCCTCCATGGCGTTCTCCTCCGGAACCAGGATGGCCTTGTGACCGGCATCACGGGCCTGCAGGGCGAGGGAGAGACTGCCTTTGACGGGCCTGACCCGGCCATCGAGGGCCAGTTCTCCGACCATGGAACATTTGTCGAGAGCCCCGGGCTTGAAAGGCTCCTCCAGCGCGATGATGCCCACGGCAATGGGCAGGTCAAAGATGGGGCCTTCCTTGCGCACATCGGCCGGAGCGAGGTTGATCGTCAACCGGGTTCCCGACCAGCGGAAACCGCTGTTGGTGAGCGCGGTGAGGACACGGTCGGAACTTTCCCGGACCGCGGTGTCCGGCAATCCCACGATTACAATGCGAAACAGATCGCCACTGGAGATGGAGTTCACCTCCACCTCAACAGGAAGGGCGTCGACACCATGGAGAGTGCCAGAATGAACGCGGGAGAGGGACATGCGACAAGGACAACAGGAGAGGGAAGCGTCCAGCATGGAGGCAAACCATCGTCGGCGCAAGCATTTGCTGTGGCCACATTTTCGGACCGGACGATCGGCGGGACCGGGAGGGTTTACGGGCCGATTCTGCCGGGAAGCAAGGCACATGAAATGCTTTCAGAACACAGAACTGTCACGCAATTCCGAGTGCGACCGACCGGTTCACGCACTTCCTTCCTGTCCCCGCTACCTTCTCTCCTGGAACCACAATGTCCGCCTTCTGGCATGGTTATGCTTTTGACCCCGCCTACGGTTACTCGAAGGAGGCCTTGCTACAAATCGGGGCGCCTGAGGAGCCTCCCGGATTCAGCGACTACTGGCTTCGCCGCCACGAAAGGGTCCGTCTCCTCTCCGCCGATCCCACGGTGCAGCCCGTCGAATCCATCCACCCTGAATGGGACGAGTTCCAACTCACTTTCCGCACCAGCGACGACCTCAATCTCGGCGGCTGGCTGCTCACGCCAAAGCACCAGCCCGTGACCCGCGGTTTCATCGTGGCGCATGGCTATGGAGGGAGGCAGGCCCCGGACCACGATCTCGGACTGGAGGGAGCCGCCCTGATGTTTCCCTGCTCCCGTGGACTGGGACTCAGTCGGGGAGGGAACATTCCGGAAAACCCCGACAAACACGTCGTGCATGGGCTGCCCCACCGCGACGGTTACGTCATCGGAGGCTGCGTGGAGGACGTGTGGATGTCGGTCACGGCTCTGTTGGAACTTTTCCCCCAAGCCGAAGGCCGCACCGGATTTGTCGGAACCAGTTTCTCCGGGGGCGTAGGCGCGCTCGCCATGGCGTGGGAGGATCGCCTCCAGCGCGGGGTGTTGAAGGTCCCGAGTTTCGGACACCACCGGTTGAGGTTGGGGTGCTCCACGACCGGCAGCACCAGGGCTCTGGCCAAGTACGCGGCGCGGCATCCGGCGGTCTGGCAGGACCTGCCCTTTTTCGATGCCGCCGTGGCGGCCCGTCACATCCGGCAACCGGTGCTGGTGGCGGCCGCGCTCTTTGATCCGGTCGTGCCGCCTCCAGCCCAGTTCGCGATTCACAACTCCCTCGGCAGCACTGGAACGCTCTTCGCTCTGACGGCGGGGCATTTCGATCATCCGGGCAAAGACGATGAGGAAGCGCGCCTGCGGGCGGCGGTCACGTCCCACTTCCTGCCGTTATGAGACGCGAGTATCACCGATGGTTCAGCCCCCATCTGAGGCGGGACATGGAACTGCTCATTTTCGGCCACGCCGGAGCGAAGGTGCTCGTGTTTCCGACCCGGGACGGGCGTTTCTATGAATACGAAGACTTGGGCATGGTCAACGCCATCCGACACAAGCTGGAAGCCGGCCATTTGCAGCTGTTCTGCGTCGATAGCATCGTGCGGGAGAGCCTCTACAATCACGCCTGCCTCCCCCATGAGCGCATCCAGCGCCACATCGAATTTGAACGCTACATTCTCGATGAGGTGATGCCCCTGATGGTGTGGAAAAAAAGCCATGAGTGCACGATTTCCCACGGCTGCAGTCTCGGAGCCTACCATGCGGCCACCATCGCCTTCCGGCATCCTCACCTGTTCCGCAAAGTGGCCGCCTTTTCGGGGCGTTATGATTTGACCCTGAATGTGGAGACCTTCCACAATCTGTTCGACGGCTACTATGACGAAACGATCTACTACCACACGCCGTCGCATTTCCTCCCGCACCTGCAGCGGGGCGATCTCCTGAGCCATCTGCGCCGCATCGATCTGGTGCTGACCGTGGGGAATGAAGACCCGTTCCTCCCGAACAACCGGGAACTCAGCGAAGTATTGATGGCCAAAAACCTGCCACATTCCCTCCACGTCTGGGATGGCCGCGCCCACCAGGGCAGTGCCTGGCGCAGGATGGCACCCCTCTATCTCTGATCCGATCCCCGGATCCCGCATCCTCCCATTCGTCTGCCAAAACGGTTGCAGGGTTGCCCGGGCGGGGCGTATCTGTGGTTGCCATGCTATTCCAGCGCGACCTTGTCCGGGACACCCTCCGGCGACTCGCCGAGGACCACCAGGTCTACCTCGGCACCTCGTCCTGGAAATTTCCCGACTGGTGCGGCCTGCTCTATGACGAGGAGCGTTACCTCTACCGGCGCCGATTCTCCAAGGCCCGGTTCGAGCGGGAATGCCTCGCCGAATACGCGCTCACCTTCCCCGCCGTCGAAGTGGACTCCACCTATTACCGCCGTCCCCGACCGGCCGATCTGGCGGCGCTCGGAGCCCAGGTGCCGGAAGGCTTCCGCCTCTCTTTCAAAGTGCCCGATGACATCACGGTCAAAGCATTCCCCAATCTCCCGGCTTATGGCCGCCGGGCAGGCCTGACCAACGACACCTTCCTCGATCCCGCGGTCTGCCACTACGGCTTTCTCCATCTCTTCGAGCCGATCCGCGACCAGGTGGGGGTCTTTATCTTCGAATTCCCGCATTTTCACGCCGATGATTTCGCCCATGGCCGGGAGTTCGTGACTGCCTTGGACCGGTTTTTCGCGGCCCTGCCACGGGATTGGGACTATGCCGTGGAAATCAGAAACAAGAACCTCCTCCACCCGGACTATTTCGCGGTGCTGGAGCGGCATGGCGTGGCTCATGTTTACAATGCCTGGACTCACATGCCGACGGTGGCCGAGCAACTGCGGATGCACCCGCCCGAAGCGGCCCCTTTCCTCGTGGCCCGCTTTCTCCTGCCGGAGGGACGCCCCCATGCCTGGGCTCAGGAGAAAATGAAACCCTTCAGCCGGCTGTACGAGGTGGATCCGGTCTCACGGGAGTCCTTCATAGCGCTGCTGGACCATTTGACCCGGCCGGACCATGTCCCAACCCGTCGATCCCACCTGTTTTTGGGGAACGAACTGGAGGGCTGCGCCCTGCATACCTTCGCCGATGTCCTGGAAAGCTGGAAAGCCCCACGGACAGGGCTTCCGGAGTTGTTCTGAACGGGCGGATTTCTTCCGCACAGCCCAAAAATTCAGTCTTGCGTATTTTGTTCATTTATCTTAAACTTATGGAAACCAAAAATTCTGGGTTCCCCAAGTCAATGAACGTTTCTTCACTCTTCTTACGCCTCTTGTGCTTGAGCGCCCTCATGTTGATGGGTGTATCCTGCAAAAAATCCGGAACTGCTGCCGCGGACAATCCCTATGGCAACACCGGCGCCTATTTCCCGCCTGCCGGTGGAAGCACGTATGGCGACACCGCAACCGTTGCCCCCGCTCCGGCCCAGGATTATGTGGCCCCGGCATCGGCCCCGGCATCGACCGCCTCCGCCCCGACCTATGGCAGCACGGCCAGCTCCGGAGGAGGCAGCCGGTCTCACACCGTGGCTAAAGGCGACACTCTCTACAGTCTGAGCCGCCGCTATGGCACCAGCGTATCGGCCATTCAGGGCGCCAACGGTCTGACCAGCAGCAATATCCGCATCGGTCAAACTCTCTCCATCCCGTGAGTGCACGATGCCCTTGACGGGTCCCGGATCTGTCATTTCCTCCCCGGCCCCAGTCTCTCCCCGCGGTGAACAGGGGCTTTTCATGGCGACGAGAAACCTCGTCGCTCCTTGAGAAAAGAGGAATCTCCTCTACCTTGAAACAACCGCCGCTGCCATGGATGGCACCCAGCGGAAAATTGGTATGCAGAGTTGGCTCAGTTTCGAATTGGATGGCATACCCCGCAGGGTGGAAGGCATGCCGATGCATGTCACCCTCGCCTCCTACCTCGACGGGCGAGGCTGTGGCAACGGGCGGTATGCCCAGGCCGATCGCTGGCTCGGGGGAGCACCCGTCATCCTGTTGGATGCGGACTCCGAGGGGCTTGCAGTCTACCGCACAGTGGACAGCGCAAGACTGCTCCTGCCCCAGATTGAGGGCACCGTGATCTACACCGCCGAAGGGATCCTCCGGCTCGGTGGCCCCGACCACCCCGTGGTCCGGGCTTTGCAGAACCACCCGGAGCTCGAGACCGAGCCGTCCGCTTGCGCGGCCTGGCTCATCGCGCTGTTCGAGGCCTACTACCGTCCCGACCTGAAAAACCGCCAACAGCTCAGATCGCAACTTGATCTCGTCATTTCCCGCACGGTGGATCCGGCAGCCCTGGAAGCCGCCGCCAAAGAGGTTCTCGAAGAGGCCCACACCCGTTTGGCGAAACCCCACCGGAGCAGTGCCGGGCCCGGGGGACAGGCGCAGGACCGCTATGGCGATGCCTTCTCCGCGGTGCTGTTCCGCCCCATGCCGGAAGCGGCCGATTTCGTCTATGTCGATGATGCGAAACGCCGCTATTACCGGCCCCAGACGGTGATGGAGCTGCTGCGACTGAAAGCCCAGTACCGGGAGGCACGACTGGTCTCGGGAGGCGGAAGTTTCGCGGACCGGGCCAAAGCCGGCGACACCTGGCCAGCCCTGATCAGCCTCGACGGTGTCTCGGAACTGCGCCTCTCGATCGCCCACCCCGACCATTGGGAAGTCGGAGCGGCCGTCACCCTGACCGCCTTGGAGGAAGCGCTGGGAGAGGAAATGCCGGCCCTGGCCAAAATGCTGCGCCGTCATGGCACCAGAGCCGTGCGGAACCGGGCCAGTATCGGCGGGCACCTCGTCGCCGCAGATCCACGCAGTGACCTCGCCCCGCTGCTCATGGCTTTGGATGCCCGCATCGTCCTGACTGGACTGGAGGGGGAACGGGAAGCCCCTCTGAGCAGCTTTTTTGAGACCGACCGCCGCACCATTCTGCGGCCGGGCGAGATCCTGCGCAGTGTGTTGATACCTCGATTCACCCAGGAACTGCTGGGGGCCCGCGGTTGCTCCACCCGTTGCTGCGACTATTACAAGGTGGCCGCCCGCAGGCAAAACCTGCCCGGCGTCGTCAGTGCGGCCTTCGCCATCGAACTGGACCATCAACACCTCATCCGCAAAGCCTGGCTCGCCTACAGCGGAGTCACTGACCGCCCGATCCGGGCAAGGCAGGCCGAGGCCTCACTGGTCGGCAAACCGTGGAACGAGGCCACTCTGGTCGCGACGCTCCGCCCTCTCGACCAAGAGGTCGCGGCGGCCGGGGACGAACTCGCCACCCGGGAATACCGCCGCCAACTCGTGGTCACCCTGTTTCAGAAATTTTTCTACCAGCATCCCCATCCGGAGCAGGCCGAACCAGTGGAACTTGGCGCCACGTTGGAGTTCCTCCGACCTGCCGAAGCCTGCTGACCCGCGCGATTCCGCGTTCCCCTTTGTGCCATCCCAGCCATGAGTCTACACCTCCTGCGACCCGATCCCCGGCCCCTCCTCAAGGCGGCCGTGATCTCGTCCCCCCATCCCGCTGCCACTCTCGGCACCATGGCGCCACCGTCGGCGGATGAATTCGAAGGAGACGTCAGCTTCTTTTTTGCGGCGGACTTTGCGGGGGTTCCCGTCAATTTGCATCCGGAAGGGCAGACCAATCCCGTGCTGGCGGTGGAATCGGTCTCCTACTGGGGCCAGCCGATCGGTTTGGTGGTGGGAGAGTCCTGGCAGGAATGCCGGAGGGCGGCGGCAGCAGTGCAGGTGAACTGGCACCCCTCGCCTGCCCTGCATTCTGTGGCGCACGCCTCGGCGGTCGGCGAATTCCTCGGCGCAGCCCGCAAGGTCACCGTCGGGGATCCCGCCACCACGCTGGCCCAATCCCCCCGGCGGCTCGAAGGGGCGTTGTCTCTGGGCAGCCAGGCCATCCACCACCGGATTCCATTGCGCGCGATGGCCGATCCCGACGGGCCTGAAGGATGGACCATCACCGTCGCCACCTCCGATCCAGGGGCGGTCCGGAAATGTGTTTCCCGAGTGCTGAATCTGCCGGAAAGTCGGGTCACCATCCGTGCCGGAGCCACGGCGGGAGGCGAAGGTCTCCGCACTCACGATGCCGCTTTGGTCTCCGCATTGGCTGGTCTGGCAGCGCTGCGCTGCCGCGGTCCGGTCGAACTTTCCCTCGACCATGAACAGGACGCTGCCCTGGCGGGACAACGCCACGGTGCCGAAGTCAATTTCACGGTAGGTTTTGACGAGGATGGGCATCTGCTTGCGCTCGACCTTCAAATCGAACTCGACGGAGGCTGCGATGGGTGTGATGCCCCGGCCACGGTGGATCGTCTGCTCCTTCATGCCCTGGGTGGCTACTCCGTGCCCCACCTCCAGATCTCGGTGCGCACCTGCCGGACCAACCGCCTCTGCCGGGCGTCGTTGCCGGGAGAGGGCGCCGCGCAGGGCACCCTGATCGCCGAGGAGATTTTGAGCCGAGTCGCCCAGAGGCTGGGCCGGCCCGCCCACGAAATCCGGGGACGCAATCTCTCCCCGAACGGTCCCGAAAGCACCCTTTTCTTTGGGCAACGATGTCCCGCTGCCGCGCTCCGCGGGGCCTGGGAACATGCCTTGGCGGACAGCGACTATCTGGCCCGCCGGGAAGCCATTCAGATTTGGAACGAAGCCAATTCCTGCTACAAGCGCGGACTCGCTGTGATCCCGATCCTCCTCGGCAAGGGAGGCACCGCGCCGGCCCTTCAGCGGGCATCGGCGGAAGTGCGCCTCAATGGCGACGGATCCGTCAATCTTCTGCTGGGCATCCAAGACGACCGCTCCGGCATGGATACTCAGGCCGCCCAATGGATAGCGGACCGTCTGGGACTGCCAACGACCGCCATCGGGGTGAGTTTTGACGAGTCCGGGAGGCTGGGACCGCCACCGCCCCAGAGCGGGGACTCCGATTTGTTGCAGGGAGCCGTGATCGAGGTCTGCCAAATCCTGCAACAACGCCTGCGCCCGGTAACGGCACTCATGATCGCCGCCCAGGGAGGAGGGATGGTTGATCCCCAGTCCCTCCACTTTTCCGGAGGACGCATCGGAGGGTTGCCACTGGTCGCCGTGGTCGGGGAGGCCCTGAAACAGCGCATTCCGTTGACTGCGGAAACCAGCTTCAGCCCGGCCGGCCTCTGGTGGGACGATCAACCGTTTACCGGGACACCGTTCCATGGTTTTCAATACGGTGCCGCGGTCGCGGAAGTGCAACTCGACGCCTTTTCCGGGGAATGCCATGTCCTGCGGGCCAATCTCTTTTACCCTGCCCGGGAGGGAGAAGCGGAAGTCCTGGCAGCACTCTCCAGATCCTGGCATCTCGGCCATGGCTGGATGATTCTGGAGAATACACACACCTCTTCCCACTCGCCCCCGGGTGAAACTCCCCGCGAAGTTTCCACCGCCCACTATGCCCTCCCCGGACTGGCTGATCTGACATTTGCCTGGCAGGTGCACTGCCTCCCGACCGACGTGCCCTCCTCCTCGGGCGGGGAGGAAGCGGGTGTCATGCTCGCTGTGGCCATCCGCGATGCGGTCAGGGAAGCCATCAGGGCCTTTGCAGGAGGCAGTCCGGTGGATGTAGAAATCCCGGTTCCCTCCAATCCTGAAACCATCCTCAGAATGCTGCGGGAACTAAGCCGCAAGCTTGCCGAGACCCGGCCCAAGCGCGAGAAAAAAGCCCCGGCCCGTCCATCGTCCGCCAGTCCGAGCTCCGGCCCCCCCCCTGCCGAGCCTCCGCTGCCACCACCGCCGCAGCCGGTTCCCGTCGCCCCCCCGGAAACCAAGGCCGCCCCTGTGGCACCTGCCGAGCCAGCACCTGTGCCGGAACCTCAGCCATCGCCGCCCCCGTTTGCGCATCCCCGTCGTCCCGCCGTGGTTTCCGGTCCTCTGCCGCGTCCCCGGCCTCCCAAGCCAGGACAGCCCACCCATGAGGAAGGTCCCCCACCGCCAACCGCCAAAACACCGCTGCGGCAGCCCGGCACTCCCGCCCCACGGTTCAGCCGGCCGGTGAGTTCTCCGGCCAACACGGCCCTGGTCCAGGGACAGCCCAAAATGCCTCCCGCCCGGCCATTGCCTCCCCGCGTCGCAGGAAGCGAAGAGGGGGAGGTGCTGATCAACCGCCCGATCTTTTCGCCCTCGATCCGCCGTCATCGTCCCGATGGGGAGGAGAAAGCAGAGGATCAGAATCCGCAGGAGTAACAGAGCGGCAGCGTTCCGGGAATCAGGCAACTTCCAAACCCAGCGCCGCGCTGCCGATGATGCCGGCAGTGTTGCCATAACGGGCCGGCAGAATCCGGAGAATGGAAGTAAACTCGGTTGGCAGCATGCCGAAGAGCATTTTCTGAAGAGGCTCAAAGAGAACCGCACCCGCTTGGGCAACGCCCCCTCCGATCACAATGGCCTCCGGATTGAGCAAATAGACACTGCCGGCCAAGGCGGTGGCCAGGTAATGAGAAACCCGGTTCCAGACCTCAAGCGCCACGGCATCGCCTTTGGTGGCGGCTTCGGCGAGGAGACGGGGGGAGAGATCATCGTTCATGGCCGCTTCCGACTGTCCGGCCTCGGAATACAGATGCCTCGCCATGTCCACAATCTGACGGTTGCCCACATACCGCTCCAGCGCCCCCACATTGCCATGCGGACCGGGCACCCCTCGGAAATCGACACTAACATGGCCGATCTCCCCGGCGGCAAAGGTCGCCCCCCGGTAAAGGTGCCCATCCAGGACCAGTCCACCTCCCACGCCGGTGCCCAGCGTGATGACGATAACATGCCTGAGCCCTTTGGCGGCTCCATGCCTCCATTCGGCATTGGTGGCACAGTTTGCGTCGTTATCAACCGCGGCAGGAAGACCGGTCGCTTCCTGAAGGAGATCGCGCAGAGGCAGATTGTTCCAGCCCTCGACATTGGTCAGATGGGCGCAGATGCCGCTCTGATGATCAACCACGCCGGGCACGCCCATGCCGATGGCACGGATTCGCTCCCCGCCGGGAGCCTGACGAAACCGGTCCACGACATCGGCGATGGCCCGGAGCATGGATCTCGGTCCAGAGTGGTCGGAAGTGCGGAGGCTTTCCACAGGACCGGTGAGTTCCGCGCCGGAGGCGAGGCCGATCTTGACCGAGGTGCCGCCGAAGTCCACGCCCACGGCAAGGGGGAGGTGGGAGGGGGGTGTTGAGTTCGCATTCATGAAGGAAATTGGAGAAGACCGATCTGGAGCAAACCGTCCATCGTGAGAAAGGGCTCCACAGATCCGATCTCTGGCAGTCCGGCTGAGATGAGTCCGGCGTGTCCCCCGGTGGCGACGAGCTGCGGCAGGGCGGGCAAGCCGAGCCGAGCCCGCAATTCGGCCGAGACCTGCTGCAGGATTTCCCTCACCAGACCGCGGTAACCATGGACAGCACCGGAGAGCATGGCGTGCTCGGTAGAGCGACCAATGGCGGAGGGAGGCTCTTCCAGATCGATGAGAGGCAACAAAGCCGTCCGTTGGTGCAGGTATTCGCGCATCACATCCAGTCCGGGGGCGATGACCCCGCCGATGTAGGCCGGTCCGGGCACCACGATGTCAAAGGTCACCGCCGTTCCGAAATCCACCACAATGCAGGGCCGATCAGCGACACGCGAAGCCACCGCCGCGGCATTGGCGAGACGGTCTGCCCCCACCGTTTCGGGCTGGGGAAAATCCACCTGAACGCCAAGGTTGATCCTCGCGGAGACTTCCACCAGAGGCACTTCGAAGCAGCGGCGCAGCACTTCCGCCCGGGCGGGCACGACCGAGGCGAGCACAATCTGATCAAAATGCCAGCCCGCCACCAGGGCGTCCACGCCCGACCGATCCACCTCCCGGGTCTCCATGACCCGGTGTTCGATCAGGCCCTGTGACGAAGCGAGGGCGAATTTCGTCCGGGAATTGTTGTTGTTGATCAACAGGAACCTGGAAGGAGAACGATTCATGGCGTGGGGCCGCGAAGATGCCGTGAAATTTCAGAGAATCCACCCTGAGCTGGAAAAAATTGCCTCTTCGTTCTCCCCGAGGCGCTGCCAGGGAAACGAACCGGATTCCTTGACAGCCAGACGCTCCCCGTCAATCTCCAGCCAGAGGGCTTCCCTGCTCTGCGAGCCCGGCAGCCAGTAGCGCAGATGCACCGGCTCGAGCCGCCCTTCCTGACCGGGAAGGACCGGCGGTCCATCAAAGGCAAGGAAAAACCAGGGGACCACGGCACCACCCCCGGTCACGAGGCGCGCGGTCGACTCCGTCAGCGCGGTGGCCTGCTGCGCCCGCACTCTGCCGGACACCTGCAGTGAAACCACCAAATGATCCCCCTGTCTGGTGAGGCGGATCTCATCCACCCTCAAATGCAGAGCGGGCTTGCCGCCTCCGGGTGTGGCGACTGCGACTTTCGGGGAAGGCTGGGAACGCTCACCCCGGTCTCCAGGCTTGCCACTGGAGAGAACAAACCAAACCAGTCCCCCCGAGATGACCAGAAGCACCCAGACCTCGACGCGCTTGAAAAAAGCCATGGGTTGGGTATGAGCGGATCCTCAGGCAGCGGCCATTGCGGCATTGCTGGCTTCCGCAGTCCGATGGCGCCAGAGCAGCACGCCCCCTGCGAGCAGACACCAGACCGTGTTTCCGACCAAGGCGTTGCGGAGGAAAGCCAAGGCTGGCGGGTAAGGCCCCGGCAAACCAATGGTCTGGCTTTGCCACCAACCGGCCAAAGTCTTCGGGTATTCGGGCATCAAGGCCCAGGCCGAGGTGTTGGCCAGCCCATAAAAGACCACGCAGGTCGCCAGGGAGCCGCCAAGCATGAGGAGCCAAGCTTGCAAAGGCCCAAGCGAAGCCGGACGGCGGGAGCCCAGCCACGCAGCGCTGAGGAAAAAAAGAGCCGAACCAAGCGTGAAAAGGCTGGGGGGAATTCCAGCAAAAAGCGTCAGCGTCGCATCTGTGGAAAGGAGGAGGAAAGCGGGAACCCACCACCAGTGACGCCCACAGAAGAATGCTCCACCGAAACACATGGCGGCAAGAGGCACCGAATTGGCCAGAGAGGGATGGCCTGGGGCAAGCCCCCTCCAGACCAACGCAACGACAAAAAGCAGGCCCAATCCCACATAGGGGAGGCGTGAATTGGCGGACGATGATGGCATGGGCGGATGGGAAGAGGTCGGGGTGTCAATAAGGGCGCCTGGCGTCCCCGGCGGGAATCGAACCTGCATTTAAGCTTTAGGAGAGCCTCGTTCTATCCATTGAACTACGGGGACAGCGCGGGCCAAAGTAGCACCCGGAGAGCGGTCGCGCAAGGATTGCTGACAGGAGTCCTGCGAAGAGCAGGTCAGTTGCGCAGCAGCCAGATCTCGAATCGTCCCCCGGATCCCAAACCGGACAGGGAATCGTCCACCTCGACAGTGGTTTCACCGAGGCCCTCCAGGGATCGCAACTTCTTGGCAAAAACCTCCGCTTGAGAGCGGTCTTCGGCCCGGAAACAGACCACCTCGTGAGCTTCCTGGCGTCCGAATTTTTGTTTCATGGTCGACACTACCACTGCCCCCTCTCCTTCCATGAGGGACTTGATCGAAGCCACCAGAGCATTCTGCTCATCGTCCCGGTAATAGATCCAGAGGCGCGGCGCCCGTTTTTCCTTCGGCAGGGCCTGTCCGAGGTGCTTTTCCATCTCGGCAAACCCCTTCCCGAGGAGATCCCGGTTTTCCACAATGGCCGCTTCGGTGTTGCCGCT
>JADZAX010000014.1 GCA_020852405.1 Verrucomicrobiales bacterium | reverse complement strand
CGGTTGTACTTGAACGGGTGTGCCAACTTGAAGGCACGGCACTGGGAAGCATTCATCGAAGATCTACCAACTGAGGGCCTGGATGAGGTGGACGCGTCGGGCTGCCCTGCTGTAGAAACGCTGGAACACCTACCGACCACTCTGCGGAAACTGGTTCTGAAGGGGTGCACAAAGCTGCGAGATGCGGGGCGCTTGGCGGCGCTGACGGTGCTGGATCACTTGAATTTGGCCGGGTGCGGTGAGTTGCGTGAACTTCCGGACCTCCCTGGCCCGGTGCGCTACCTGCTGCTCCATGGGGCGGACGCACTAACGCGCTTCATGGATCAGGACATCGGTCCCTATGATTGTGGTACGGTCGAAGATCAAAACGTGGCGGCGGGTTTTCGCAGCCGGAAGAAATTTGGCGCGGATCTGGCAGCATCCGCTCACGCGAAGCTACTGCTGATGGGGGATGGACGTGTCGGAAAGAGCACGCTGGCAAAACGGCTGCAACGGGAGACGCTGGTAGCCGCCGGGCAACCGGTGCCGCCGGAACTTGAGCCAACGCTGGGCGAAGATCCAACCCACAAAATGCGCTTTTGGAGGTGGGATGCCCCGCTGATGGTGCCCGATGCCGATTTGGAGAGTCTGAAGGAGAGGGCCGTGGCTCGGAAGGTGACCCTGCCTCTGGACGAAAAGGATCGTTTGATTGGTGCCGTTCGGATTTGGGATTTTGGGGGGCAGGAAATCTATAACAACACCCATCGTTTGTTTGCGGGGGAGGGGTCGGTGTTTCTGATCGTGTGGCGGGAGGCGGCACCTGACTTTGCGAAGATCGATCGCGAGCGCCCACCGGGGTGTGATGAAACGGAATGGCGGGAGTGGAATCGCCAGCGGCCGTTGGACTACTGGCTGGACTACATCGACGCTGTGCGGCCTGGTGCGTCGGTAGCCCTTGTATGTACTTGTTGTGGTGAGGGGCAACCCCGCCCCGACTGGACCCGACGCGCCCCCCGGCATGCGGGGCGCGACTTGCGCTGCTTCTACGTGGACAGTCTGGAACCGAATTGCGGGAAGAATCATGACTATGAAAAGCTGACCCAATGGGTCGCCAAAATGTGCGGTGCCGAGGCTGCCCGCATCGGGGTACTACAGCCACGGTTTTACGGCGCGGTAGCCGATCAGGTGGACGGCATGTTGCGTGAGAACGATGCTGCAACGGCGGAGGATCGAGAGCCCCAGCACCTGATGCTGCCGTGGCAGGAATGGCGGGATCGCCTTATCCGTCAGCACGATGCGGCAGGCGGGCACAAGCTGCCGCTGGAGGAGTCTGATGTGGAAGCCATCACCGGCTATCTGCACGATGCCGGGCAGATTTTTCGCCTGAGCCATGCCAATGAGCGCGCCGTACTCGTCGCCCTGCAATGGGCCACCAGTCTGATCTACGAAATGTTGAAACCGGGTGGCACTCTGCATCGGAAGATCGTCCGCAACGGTGGGTGGATACCGCTGGCGGAAATGGAACAGGAACCTCACTGGCGCCTTTTGCAGAGTGATCTCCAACGCGACCAGCTGATCCGCTACATGGAGGAAAGTCATGTGCTCGTGCGGGTAATGGACAAGCAGGAAAGCAGGAGTGGTCAGACGCTTTTTGTGGCCAACGAAAAGTGGCTTTTGCCCAAGGAGGATGATCCCAAGCTGCACCAGCAACTGGAATCGAAGATGAAAGTGGTGCTTGAACAACCAGGAATGGACAGTAGGAAGAAGTTCTCCTTTGAAGCCGCGACCATCAGCGAGTTTGCCTTTCGTGATCTGATGGCCTTTTTGGGGAAACGCTTTGGTCGCTATGCGGTGTGGTATCGCAGCGGCTTGCAAGCAACGCCTGACGATGCCAAACCCGACTGGTGCTTCCGTGTGCGCTGGGTGCCGGAGCCGGAAGATGCGGAAGGCTTCCTGGGGAAAGTGGAGGCGCTGCTGGTGACACGAATAGCGCATTTGCAAAATCTGGCCCTTCAGGTGGAGGACCTCTTTGCGGAAAAGGCTTGCCCGCTGGCCCGCCACGGCAAGCCAACGCGGCGCGAGGCGGAGCCGGCCGACTTGAGCGGGGAATTCATCATGCCCATGCAGCCAGGGCAGGAGGAAGTGGGCGTATCCAGCAGTGGCGCAGACCGCGAAGAGGCTGAAGCACTTGTAGCCGCGCTGAAGGCTGCCGGGATCAAGACGCAGTGGTATCTGCTGGAAGAGTGCCGCAGTGATGACTACGCGCGAGTGAAGGTTTTCATGGAAGGGCCTCTGCGCAATGCCCCCTGCCTGATCGTGCTGCTATCGTGCTGCTATTTGCGGAACGACGCCATTAACAACTGGTATTGTCCGTGGGAGTTGGCGGACGCGATCAACCAATGGGTGGACGGTAAGAGATCTATCGACCGAACGATGGTGGTCTATCGGCCAGGGCAGGAAGTGAATTCGAAGAACCTTGCTGACGCAGTGGTTCCAGTGTTCAAAGCAATGGCGGACCACTTTGGTAAGGCTTACGCTGAGAAACCGGTCGATGAACGGATGAACTTCGTTTACTACAACGACATCTCCCTACATTTCACCAAAGCTTGGCAGAACGGCAATGTCGGCAAATTTTACGAGCAGCGCGGCACGCTGGGGACATATTCCCGCATCGCCACAAATGCCAGTGGAGAGAAGGACTACGCTGCTCTGATCTCTGAAGTCCGGCGGGCGCTGGGCACGAAGTAACCACCTCAACCTTTTGACCCGCACCCATGCTCGACTCCTGGTATCAAAGTTTTGCTGGCAACAGGGTGGCTCGAAAGTCCGGTGTCCCAGGCCGGAAATCCTGTTGAACCGAGGATCAAAATATGGTGAATTTCATGTATGAAGACCATTACGATCAATGTATCCGAGCCGGTATATGAGGATTTTCGCGAGTATGCCCGCAAGGTGGACCGGAAGTCATCGGAATTGATTCGGGAGGCCATGGAGCTCTACCGGCAGATGCACATGCAGCGGCGGACCTCGCTGCGAAACCGGCGTCCGGCGAGCGTGGGTGGGCCGATCCAGCCGATCACGGGGGCAGACGACGTTCTGGGGGAAATGCAGGATGACGCACGGGATTGACACCGACTTTCTGGTGGCGGTTGAGATCCTCGATCACCCGTTTCACCGCCAGGCGGATGCGTTGCTGCAGTCGCTGCTGACGGATGGCCACGATTTGGCCCTGGCGCCGCAAACGCTGGCGGAGTTCATCCACATCGTCACGGACCCGAAACGGATGCCGCAGCCCCTCAGCATGGCGGAGGCCATCGGGAGGGCGGAGCACTGGTGGCAGGCGTCGGAGGTGGTGCGGGTATTGCCCGACGGGCAGGCAGTGACGAGTTTCCTTGGCTGGTTGACCCGCTACCAACTGGGACGAAAACGGCTGCTGGATACGCTGCTGGCCGTCACTTTCCACCAGGCGGGAGTAAAGCGGTTGATCACCAACAACGAACGGGATTTCAGAAGCTTCGGATGCTTTGACGTCGTGACCTTTTGATCATAAGCCATCCGTCCCACAGTCCATCCTCTCATGTCCGACGCCCCACTCCTCCCCACCCCGACCGAAATGATCGCGCATCTGGACCGCTATGTGCGGGGGCAGGCGCGGGCGAAGCAGGATCTGGCGGTGGCGGTTTACACCCACTACCTCACCCAGGCGTGGCGGGATCGGGAGGGCGGGGATCTGGGGCGGCACCATCTGCTGATGATCGGGCCGACCGGAGTGGGGAAGACCTATCGGGTGAAAACGCTGGCCGATTTCCTCGGGGTGCCGGTGGGTTTTGCCAGCGCCACCGGGTTGGTGGAGGCGGGCTACAAGGGGAACTCCGTGGAGAGCATCGTGCACTCCCTCCTCGATCGGGCGGGAGGAGATCCCAGGCAGGCCGAAAAGGGCATCCTCTTCATCGACGAGATCGACAAGATCCGGCGCGGGGATACCGGCGGCGGGCGCTACGTGAGCGGGGAAGGGGTGCAGAACGCGCTCCTGACACTGTTGGACGGCCAGACCACGCAGGGCTACGAGGGCATGAACCACCCGCCGGTGGACACGGGACGCATCCTTTTCATCTGCACCGGGGCCTTCGTGGGGCTGCGGGAGATCGTGGAGCGGCGGCTGGGAACGGCGGCGCGGCACATCGGATTCCAAGCCCGCCCCAATGAACCGGTGGGGACGATGCCGGACCAGCCGATCTACCAGGCCCTGTGTCAGGCCGAGACCCGCGATCTGGTGGAGTTCGGCATGATCCCGGAATTCATCGGGCGCTTCGCCACCCTGACGGTGCTGCACGAGCTGGGCGCGGCCGACCTGCGCGGGATCGTCGGCGAGCGGACGGAGAACTCGGCCCTGGAGCGGCAGCGTCAACTGGCCCGGCTCCACGGGATCGACCTCGAACTGACGCCGGACGCGCTGGACGAGATCACGGCGGAGACAGTGGCGCTGGGCACCGGGGCGCGCGGCCGGCACCGTCTGCTGGGCCGAGCGGTGGACCCGGTGGACCACCGCTGGCCGGACCTGGCGGCAGAAGGCGTGTGCCGGGTGGTGATCGACGCGGCCGTAGTGCGCGGCCAGTGCGGTCCCCGGCTGATTCATGGTCCGGCGGAGACTGCGCCGGTGGACCGGGAATTGCGCCGCGAGGCCCTGTCCCGGCTGCCCCCGCCACCGCGGCGCCACACCCTGCCGGAGAAAGTCGGGGAGGACTCCGCGACGGGGACCGGCCTGACCGACACGCGGGGCTGGAGCGACCAGGAACTGGAAATCGCGCTGGAAACGATCAAGGAGTCGTCTCTGGGCTGGAAAGAGGTGACGGGGAGCGCCCGGAAATGGTGGGAGGACTTCGAGAAGGCGAACGAGACCCGCCCCGCGCTGGTCTATCGGCTGGCGGAGGAACTGCGCAATCGGAAGGCCTCGATCACGGAGTTCTTCATGGCTTACCTCTACAGCAACACGGACAACATCCAGGCCAATCTGCACTACCTGGACTACAAGCGATTGAAAGATGGCGCCGACAAATGAACGGTGAGCCCGCCTGAACGGGCCTTGCGTCGGGCCACCGGGCAGGCTTTTTGCGGGAACGAGAGGGACCGAACCCCTTTCCTGACCCTCGCGGGAGATTCGCGGTGCGGCCGCCCTGGCGGAGGAGCGACCGGGGGGGGATTGCGGCTGTCCTGGGGCAGATGCCTGGGGGGACGTCTTTCCGGGGCACGCGGGAATTTCCACTGGCCGACCCTACCGTGATGATGCTTATTGGGTGGAACATGGATCTTTCACTCAATCAAAAAGCGGTTCTGATCACAGGTGGCGCGGGCACTCTGGGGATGGCGGCGGCGCGGTGCTTTGCCGCGGAAAGCGCGAAGGTCGGCCTGCTCGATCTGGCTTCCAAAAGGGAAGATCCCGGGGTCGTTTCCTTTCTGGCCGAGTTTCCCGAACAGGCCGCTTTTTTCCCGCTGGATCTGGTGGACGAAACCTCGATCCGGGAATGCGTGGCCGCGGTCCTGGCTCGGTTCGGCGTCATCGATGCGGTGGTTCACAATGCGGCGACCTTTCACTTTTCCCCGGTCTGCGACTGGGGCTCCACCGCGCCGTTGGATCTCCACTACGCCGTGGGCGTCCAAGGGCCTGTCCGGTTGCAACGGGAGATCTGGAAACAGTGTCCCTCCGCGTTGGGGGGCAGCGTGGTGGTGATCTCCTCGGTGGCGGGGCATGTGGGCGAGCCGGATGCTTTCGCTTACACTCCCATCAAGGCCGCGCAAAAAGGATTCGCGCTGAGCTGTGCCATGGAAATGTCCGCTCACGGCGGATGGGCGGTCTCGGTCTCCCCCGGGCATATCTGGGGGCCCATTCATCGCTCCCGCGCCGAAGCCGCCGGCCTGGGACGGGAGGCTTACGAGCAGTCCAAACCGAACATTCAAAGCACCCTCCTGGGCCGCTTTCTGGAGCCCGCGGAAGTGGCGCGATGGATCG
>JADZAX010000013.1 GCA_020852405.1 Verrucomicrobiales bacterium | reverse complement strand
TCGTCATCGGAGCCGAGTACCCGCTTGTGACTTTGAAGAACCTGCCCTTGCGGCTGGAAACGATCTGTCGGCGGGAGGATTTCGACGCGGAGTTGACCCGGCTGCTGGGGGGCGCAGTGGGCTGAAGGCGCTGCGTTGCCCCTACTGGCTCAATCGACCTCAATGCTTCCACTACCCCTGAAGATGGTATCGGCCGTCTTTTTTGTCTGCAGTTTGGGATTTGCAGTCCATACCCATCTGAGATGGATGCTGGCCTGTCATGCGTCAGAATATACCGCCGGTGATTCTGGACGCATTTGGGGGGGCGGAGTTTGGCCTCCTTGGTGCCATCGTCTCCGCGAAGGTTCTCTGAAGGAACCAGGAAAGCCCCGGCTCCCTCAGGGGGAGAGGGAGCAATGGGCGGCATTCCTCGCACTCCAAGGCGGTCTCCTTTCCTCCTTCCCTGGATGGCTTCGTCCTTGCGTCCCGGCGGTTTGCCGCTAGAGTCCTCCCTTTTTCCTGCCCCCTATGTACCGCACCCATCATTGCAACGCATTGCGTCCCGAACACATCGGCCAGACCGTCACGCTTGTCGGTTGGGTCAATACGGTGCGCGACCACCATGGCGTTATTTTCGTCGATCTGCGCGACCGGGAGGGCGTCACCCAGTGCGTCTTCCGGACCGAGGAAAATTCCGCGGCAGCGGGCGAAAGTCACGAACTGCGTGCCGAGGATGTCGTCCAGGTCACCGGTCGGGTCTCCGAGCGTCCTGAAATCGAGGGGAAATCCACCGTCAATGCCTCCATTGCGACCGGTGAAATCGAGATCGTGGTCACGGGCCTAACGGTGTTGAACAAGTCCGAGGTGCTTCCCTTCCAGCTCGACAAGGATCAGCTTGGAGAGGATCTGCGGCTCAAATATCGTTATCTCGACCTGCGTCGTCCCCGCATGGCGAGGAACCTCCGGATGCGCCACCTGGTGGCCAAGGCGGCGCGGGATTTCCTCGACGAACAGGGATTCCTCGAAATCGAGACCCCGATCCTTTCCAAATCCACCCCGGAAGGGGCCCGCGACTTTCTCGTGCCGTCGCGCCTCAATCCGGGCAAATTCTATGCCCTGCCGCAGGCACCGCAGCAATACAAACAATTGCTCATGGTCGCCGGTGTGGAGCGGTATTTCCAGATCGCCCGTTGTTTCCGGGACGAAGACCTTCGTGCCGACCGCCAGCCGGAGTTCACCCAGATCGACATCGAGGCCTCCTTCATCACCGAAGAGGACATTTTCGCGTTGATCGAGGGCATGCTGGCCCGCGTCTTCAAGGCCGCCCGCGGGGTGGAGATTCCGGTTCCGTTCGAGCGCATCACCTGGCGTGAAGCGATGGACCGTTATGGGAGCGACAAACCGGAGCGCCGCTGTGGAATGGAGTTCGTCGACCTCGGGGAGGTCTTCAAAGACAGCACGTTCAAGGTGTTCCGCGGCGCGCTCGACAACGGGGGAGTGGTCAAGGCGCTCAACGCGAAAGGCTTTGCCTGCGTCACCACCGGCCAGATCAACCGGCTCACCGAAATCGCCCAGGAGGCGGGAGCCAAAGGGCTTGCCTACATTAAGGTGGAAAACGGCGAGTGGAAATCACCGATCGTGAAGTTTTTCAGTGATGCCGAGAAAGCCGCTCTGACGGAGAAGCTGGCCATTGAAGAAGGCGACCTGATTCTCTTCGGAGCGGACAAATGGATCAATGTTTGCAACGTTCTCGGCCGGATCCGGCTCGAAGTGGCCTCCGTCCAGGAGTTGCTGAAGGACGATCCCCGGCTCGATTTCCTCTGGGTCACTGAATTCCCGCTGCTCGACCATGATTCCGAGGAGGACAAGTGGAATGCGGTCCACCATCCGTTCACCCGCCCGGTAGCCGGTGACTTGGCTCTGCTCGAAAACGAAGCAACCTTCGACCAGATCCGGGCCGTGGCCTATGATGTGGTGCTCAACGGCTGTGAGATCGGCGGAGGGAGCCTCCGGATCCATGAGCCGGATCTCCAATCGAAAATGTTCGGCATTCTCGGTGTCGATGAGGAGCACCAGGCCTCCATGTTCGGCCATCTGCTGAGTGCGTTCCGTTTTGGGGCGCCTCCGCATGGCGGGATCGCTCTCGGATTCGACCGGTTGGTGATGTTGATTTGTGGGGAGGATAGCATTCGCGATGTCATCGCTTTCCCGAAAAACAACAAAGGCCAGGAAGTGATGAACGGCTGTCCGGCGGAAGTGGACTTCAAGCAACTCCGTGAGCTCTATGTGAAGAGCACGGTGCAGGAAAAGAAACCGGTCCAGAGCTGAGCCGGCGGGGCTTTTCCCGTTCTTTTCGGATGGGCCGGGTCAGGGCTTCTGCTCCGCCGGGATTCGTTTGTCCAGCTGGTTTTCCACCGGTTCCACGGTGGCCCGGTGGGTCGCGGCGAGTTGGGTGAGGCGGGCCACGATGTCCGGGTGTTCTTTCGCGATGTCGAAGTGTTCCCCGGGGTCGATGCCGAGATCGAACAGCAGGGGAGGATCGTGTTTCACGGCTTCTTTTTGGGCGCTGTAGGACGTCTTGGTGAGGAAATGCGCTTTGAACCGGCCTTCTCGCACCGCAAAGAGCCCTTCGTCATGGTAGTAGAACATCTCATTGCGCGGTCCCGGCCCTCTACCCAGAAGGCAGGGGGAGAGGTCATAGCCGTCGAGGCGCCGGTCAGCCGGTGCCGGGACCCCGGCCAATGAGGCAAAGGTGGGCAGGAGATCCAGCGTGGAACCCATGTCCGTGACCGTGCCGCGGGCGAGTGACTTGGGCCAGGCCCAGGCCACGGTCGGTTCTCGCATGCCACCCTCCCAGGTCGAGCCCTTGCCATCACGCAGTAGCCCGGCGGAACCGCCATGGGTTTTGAAGAGCAGCCAGGGCCCGTTGTCCGAGGTGAAAATGACGAAGGTTTGTCGGCTTTTGTCTCCGGCCGGATTCTCCCGCACTGCCTTGAGGATTTGCCCGACCGACCAGTCGATTTCCTCGACGACATCACCATAAATGCCAGCGGGGGAGGTGTCTTTGAAAGCCTCCGACCGGAACAGCGGGACATGGGGAAGGGAATGGGCCAGATAGAGAAAATAGGGAGGGGACGATACCGCGGACTGGGCCTGTTGCACCACCTTGACCGCTGCTTCGGTATAGCGGCGGGTGATGGTGCGCTGGTCGGCGGGACGCTCCACGATGGTTTTGTCCCGCATCAGGGGCACGTTGTAAGCCTGGTAGCGTTCCTCTCCAGCGAGTTCGAAGTGGGAGGCCTTGTCGACTTTGTCCATGTCATTGGAGTAGGGAATGCCGAAGTAGCTGTCGAATCCGTGATCCGTGGGCAGGAACGGGCTGTGGTGACCGAGGTGCCATTTCCCGATGCAGGCGGTGTGGTAGCCGTGATCCTTGAGAAGCCGGGCAATGGTGATTTCCGAAGGAGGCAGCCCTCCGGCGGAGTCCGGGAAGAGCACTCTCCGCCGGTCCGATGTCATGCCGTTGCGGATGGGATACCGTCCGGTCAGGAGGGCCGCGCGGGAAGGGGTGCAGACGCAGGCGGCGACATAAAAATTCGTCCACTTCTGCCCTTCGGCGGCCATGCCATCAAGGTGCGGCGTCCGGATGTTGGGATGGCCGAAGCAGGAGAGATCACCGTAGCCGAGATCATCGGCAAATATCACGATGAAATTGGGGGGCGCGGGAGCCGCCTCCAGTGCCAACGCTTCAGAGGGACGGAACGTTGCGGCAAGGGTCAGAAAACCAAGGCAACAGAGAACTCGGGAGGAAATACGGAGAAGACGCATGGCAGGGAGGTTCCAGCCCCCAGCAGGAGGGGGCGGTGACTAGTCGGCGTTCGCCGCCGCTTTCAATTCGCGGAGTTCCTTGTCCATCCGGGCGAGGGCTTCGGAGGTGGCCTTGAGGCGTTTCGCGGTGAGTTTGGCGATGAACTCGTAAAGCGCCGCGTAAAATTCGGGATTGTCCTTCTTGGGCTTGGCGTATTCGAGGAACTTCTGATCCACCGCGAGGCAGACCGCGGTGGTGTCCGCCACCACCGAAGCAGTGCGACGTTCGTCGGAGAGGGCGGCGAACTCTCCAAAAATGTCACCGGTGTGGTCCATGCTGACGAGGACTTTCCCGTTTTTCTCCACATTGACCCGGCCGGCCAGGAGGATAAAAATGCGGGAAGCTTCCTCACCGTCGGCGACGATGGTGTCGCCCGGTTCGCATTCCACAATGGAAGAGGAGTTCAGAATGTCGTCCAACTGGGATTTGTTGAAGGTCTCCAAAAAAGGGACCCGGAGGAGCGTGTCGGGGACATTTTCCTCGTCGTGGATGTAGGCAAATTCCTTCATGGGGGTGCGTGATGAGCCCAATGATACGGACTTCTCAGCAAAAAGGGAACTGTTTTAGTGCTGCGGCGGGCTGATTTTTGCTTGTCGGAAGACCTGCGCAGGGCGCCATTGCGCCGTTTGGGGGACCGTTTTGTGATCGACGATTGGATGCAAAGCATTCAGGATGCGTCAGTATGAGACTGTATGCATTTCTGCTTCCGGCCAGCCTTTTGTTGGCCTCCACCGGCGGGGCGGCCGAACCCGTTGTCCTTGGAGACCGATTCGAACTTTTTGCCGATGACGCGCTGGTGGCCAGCCACCAGGGCCTGGAGCGCGTCGTGCAGCAACCGGTGCCGGGGGAGGTCGTCCTGACAATGGATGCTCCTTGGGAAGGAAACACGTCGGCCTATTACACCCTGTTCCAAGATGGGGACCTTTACCGGATGTATTATCGTGCCTCCGCGGCCGATCCGAAAACCAAGAAATCCCTCCGGGGTGAAGTGACTTGCTACGCCGAGAGCCGGGACGGCCTCCACTGGGTTCGCCCGGAATTGGGAGTCCATGAATTCCAAGGATCCAAAGCCAACAATATCCTGCTCACCGGGGAGGGGACCCACAACTTCACCCCTTTCCGGGATGAAAACCCGGCCGCCACCCCGGAAGTCCGCTACAAGGCTATGAGCGGGAGCTTCAAGAAAGGACTGCTGCCCTGGGGATCTCCGGATGGGATTCATTGGAGGAAGCTTTCCGCAACCCCGGTGATCACGGATGGGGCCTTCGACTCCCAGAATCTCGCTTTCTGGGATCCGGTTCGGGGCGAATACCGGGCTTACTGGCGGTATTTTGGCAACAAAGTCCGGGCCATCCGCACCGCGGTTTCAAAGGACTTTCTCACGTGGGAACGTCAGGCCGACCTGGCTTATGGAGATGCCCCGGTGCAGCACCTCTACACGAATGCGATCCGTCCCTACTTCAGGGCTCCGCATCTCTTCATTGGATTTCCGACCCGGTTCCTGCCCAACGAAGGGGAGCGCGTCGAGCCGGTATTCATGGTGGGGAGGGATGGGGTGAATTTCCTGCGCTACGACGAGGCCGTGGTGCCCGAGGATGCGCCTGCCGACCGGAAAGGCAACCGTAGCAATTACATGACCAACGCCTTGCTCAGCCTGCCCGGAGAGCCCGGGAAGCTCTCGGTTTACGCGACCGAGGCTTATTACGGTCCGGTTCCCGGCCGGGTCCGTCGCTTCACATACCGGGTCGACGGGTTTGTCGCTCTGCAGGCAGGATCCACGATCGGCATTCTGGAGACAGTGCCCGTCACTTTCAAAGGGAGCCACCTCACCCTGAATTACAAAGCCCGGGAAAACGGCTCGGTGCGGGTCGAATTGAGCGGGGCCGACGGCAGGCCTCTGCCGGGCTTCTCCTTCGCGGAAAGTCAGCCGTTGACGGGAGATGAGGTCAAGGCGACCGTTCGTTGGCAAAGCGGTCACGACGTGGCGGGTCTGACGGGGCAGCCGATCGTCGTGCGGATTGAGGCGAAACATGCCGAGTTGTATTCCATGCGCTTTCACTGAGGCGGGCAGGCAACGGCGGCCGGGATGGTCAGTCTTCGTCTTCTATGTGGCAGTCAGTCTGGCCTGCGGAAATCTCCGAGCTCAGGGAACGAAGCCCGTTCCTCCCCCCGCCGGGAGACTCTTTGGGCCCCAGGCAGACAGTCCCTCCCCGTCCAAACCGGACGCGGTCCTTCCTCCCGACGTTCCGGCGCCGACTCCCGGCAACTTTCCCGGTGTCATGACCCTGCCCGCGACCCCGCCGGCATCGACCAGTCTCACCGGTTCCGTCGACGGACGCGAAAGCCAGTTTACGGTGGAATGCGAGGATCGGATCACCCGGGGAGCCACTTCCAGCTTTGCCGAAGGTCTTGGGCAAGATTTTCGCAAACTGATGGGGTTGGAAAATTGGAACCATCATATCCGGATCAAAATGCAGGGCTCGCTCAGCGACGTTTTGGCGGGCCCAGAAACAGCGCGGCAGATCATTCTTGGTCCCGACGGCAAGTTCGTCCTCTATCTCCATGTGCGGCTCAGCGAACGGTTCCGCAAGGAAACATTGACTCGGGAATTGTACCGGCTTCTTATCCTGGACCAGATGCTCCATGGGAGGGAGAGTGATCCCGGGCTCGACGGGCGTCGTCTCACGGAACCTTCCTGGCTGCTGGAGGGCGCGCAGGAACTGGGCCGTTTCCGCAGTCAGGGGCGCCCCAGCGCCGTTTTTGGTGGTCTCATCAAATCACGACAGTTCCTAACCACGGACAAGGTGCTGGCCGGGGTTCCCGATGACTGCGATTCCATTACCCGGGCGGTCTGGGTGGCCTCCAGCACCGCCTTGGTCGCCGCTTTGCTCGCCCAGCCGGAGGCTGCCTCCGGTTTCCGGGATTTCCTGCGGGAATGCCCCGACGTCCCGGCCAGTTCGGGAGGCACTGCCGATGCCGCTCTGTTGCGACGGCATTTTCCTGCCCTGCGCGGCAGCCAGGATTCCCTCGACAAATGGTGGGCTTTGGAATTGGCCACGATGGGAGAACGCCATCTCATGGAATTCATCAGTGTCCCGGAGACCGAGGCCGCTCTTGATGAGGCGTTGAAAATTCGGCTCGAACCTCCCCGGGATGAGGAGGGAAAATCGAAAGAGGGGGCTCTCTCCTGGCTGAAAAAATGGGTGCCCGGGAACAAGAAACAGGAGCAATTTCTGGAAAAGGGGTTTGACGGGCAATTGCGTGATTTCGAAGCCTACGCCGGCCTGCCGGGCGACGATGACGCGGTCAAGGCTTGCCAAAGCCGTCTCACCAATCTGCGCCACAGTTGCTTCCCTGTTTACCGCATTCTCATCGACCGGTATCTGAACGCGGCCACCAATCTCCTCGAGGGCAAATGGCAGGGAGTCGCTGATGATCTGGCGGCCGCAGATCGGGAACGGGTCCAGTTGAGGGACATTCTCCGGCAGGTCGAGGATCGCATGAATTTCGAAGAGGCAACCAGGGCTCCCGTGGACGAGGAATTCCAGGATTATGACAAGGCGGTGCAGCGGCTCAACAACCTGCCCAAAATCCAACGCAAAGACCGGATTTCGACCTACCTCGATGCCGTGGAGCGGGAAATGAAATGACCCTGCCCCAGAGCCGCTTGCGGGGGGCACTTCCCGTCACTTAATGCTTGCGGTGGCCGGGAATGCGGGCATCAGTCCCCGCCATGAGCGTCCTAGTAGCCGGCACCATCGCCCTCGATCACGTCAAAACCCCCCATGATGAGCATGAAAACCTGCTCGGTGGATCCGCTTCCTATGCCGCCATCGCGGCCAGCTTTTTCTCCGCGGTGAACCTTGTCAGCATTGTGGGACAGGACTTCCCCGAGAAGCACTCCAAACTGCTGCGCGATCGGAAAATTTCCCTGGATGGGGTCGAGGTTTCCCAGGGGGCCACCTTCCGTTGGTCCGGCGAGTATTTTGGCGATATGAACACCCGGGAGACACTGGGGGTCGCGCTCAATGTTCTGGAATCCTGGCAGCCGCAGGTCCCGGGGCACTTCACTTCCAGCCGGATTGTTCTCCTCGCCAATGCCAGCCCCGACAACCAGCACGCGGTGCTTGACCAGGTCCTGGCCTCGGGGCCCCGGCCGGAACTCATCGTGGCCGATACGATGGATCTTTGGATCACCATCGCCCGGCCGCGTCTCGAAGCCTTGCTGCGACGGATCGATTTGCTGGTGCTGAATGACAGCGAGGCCAAGCTGTTCATGGAGACGTCCAATCTCATCCAGGCCGGGGAACGGCTGCGGGCGATGGGTCCCCGGTTTGTGGTCATCAAAAAAGGGGAGCACGGAGCGTTGCTGTTTGGCGAGAATGAATTCTTCTCCTGCGGGGCATTCCCACTGAAGCAGGTGCTGGATCCCACCGGAGCAGGGGACTCGTTCATCGGGAGCGTTGCCGGCTATCTCGCCAGTCTCGAAGGCACTCCTCGGTTTTCGGACATCGCTTCCGGTCTAGTCCGGGGAACGATCATTGCCGGTTACACCTGCGAGTCCTTCAGCACCCATCGCTTGGAATCGCTCACCACCGACGAGTTCGAAACGCGGCTGGAGGCTTTCCGGAGCTACACCCGTTTCGACTGATTGGCCGATTCGCGTGGTTGAGCCTGTTTGGATTTGTGCCAGACTCCCGGAATGCGTTCCTCCTCTTTCCTTGCCTTTTGTCTCCTCTGTTGCCTGATTTCCAGCCCTGAATCGCTCCGGGCTGAAGCTCCCCGTGTGGGGCACGTGGTCGTGGTCAGTTTCGACGGTGGCAAGCCGGCGGTGATCGAGGAAAGCGAGATGCCGGTGCTGAAGAAGCTGGCCGCTGAAGGGGCGGTAACCTGGACGGCCAACACCATCCTGCCTCCGAAAACGCTTCCCTCACACACCTCCATGTTGACCGGCTTGGATGTGTCGCATCATGGCGTGATCTGGAACGACTGGCAGCCACTCCGGGGTGTCGTCAAAGTTCCCACCCTGTTTTCCCTCGCCAAGGCCACCGGGAAAAGCACCGCCCTGTTCGCCGGAAAAGTGAAATTCCGCCATCTCTGGCTGCCGGACAGTCTGGACGCCTTCGGTCTCGACAATGTTTATGACGAAGCGCATCTGCCTTCGGGAGATGAAAAGCAGTTGGTGCCCTCGCAGGCTGTGGCCGGCCTTGCCGCGACTTACCTGGCAGAACACAAACCGGCGCTCTGCTTTGTCCATTTCCCCGATCCGGACTCCGCCGGTCACAAAAGCGGATGGGGCTCACCCGAGCAGAAAGAGGCTTTCAAAGTGAGTGACCAAGCCTTGGGACAGATCGTGAAGGCCATCGAAAAAGGGGGGTTCAGCGATGATTGTGTCATCATCGTGTCCGCTGACCATGGCGGCACGGGGAAGAATCACAGTCAAGACACCCCATCGGACCGCAACATTCCGTGGGTGGCCTGGGGCAAAGGCGTCAAGCCGGGGTTCGCGATCGCCGGGCCCGTGATGACCTATGACACGGCCGCGACCGCCCTCTGGTTGCTTGGGGTGGATCGTCCGGCAACTTTGGACGGACACCCGGTGTTGGAAGCCTTCCAGAATTGATTCCGGGGCACCGCTCCCCGCTTCCGTGCTGGGGAGAGATTACCGGTTTTACCGGTAAATCAGATAGGATTGACGACTTTTTTGGAAGCCGGCCAGGTAATTCTGCCAACTGCCAATGATCGCCTGGGGTGATTTCCCCCCCCGCAGCCCCGTCTCAAGCCCTGTGCTGCCGTAGCACTTGTAGAAAATATCCTTCGTGCTGGAGCTGGTGCGGGCGAAGAGGTCTTTGCTGATCCGTCGATTCAGTGCGTCGATGAAGATCACATTGAGGCCCACGATGTCGACAGGAGAGCGTGGATCGATCTGGATCCTGGACCCTGCGAATCCTGCTTTGCGGGAACTTTGGTAGGGGCTGAAACGGACCCCGGAGAGATTCAGGCTGTTGAGGGCTTTGGTGAATTCGACGGCATTGACACCGGGACCGCCGACATATTCGAATGGGGCATTGGTGCCGATGCCGATGTCGCAGCCATCGAGGCTACCGAGAATGCCGGTGGCGGCATAATACAGCGGCGAGCGTGAGCCGGGGATGTTGGGCGAAGTGGGAACCCACCGCAGATGGGTGTCCTCCCACATCATGGCACGGGTCCACCCTTTCATGGGGATCACCGTAAGGTGGCAGCGCCGGGCATTCCATCCCCGGGCATTGCTCATCTGGGCCAATTCTCCGGCCGTCATCCCATGGACGTAAGGGACCGGGATCTGGCCGACAAAGGAAATCCAGCGCTGTTCCAGGCCCGGTCCTTGCACCCGCAGACCTCCGATCGGATTGGGCCGGTCGAGGACCATGAATTCCTTTCCATTCTCACCGCAGGCCTCCATGGCCCGGATCATGGTGGAAATATAGGTGTAGCTCCGCGACCCGATGTCCTGCAGATCGAAAAGCAGGATGTCGATCCCGGCGAGCATGGACGGAGTCGGCTTGCGGGTCGGTCCATAGAGGGAATACGCCGTCAGGCCGGTCAGGGGATCGCGGCGGTTGGAAATGTGGACCGCGGCTTTCTCGGTGCCATCCAGACCATGCTCAGGCACATAGAGAGCGACCAGATTCACCTGCGGGGCCTGCTTGAGAACCAACCGGGTTTTCTCCCCACGACGGTTGACGCTGGTTTGGTTGGTGATGAGACCCACTCGTTTGCCTTT
>JADZAX010000012.1 GCA_020852405.1 Verrucomicrobiales bacterium | reverse complement strand
TAACTGCCCCAGCGGGGCGACAGGGGAGGCGAGGCGAGTTCCAGCGGAAGATGATCCTCTGAAAAAGCTCCATCACCGGATTGAGTCTTAAATGAAAGAGTGCTTCGGTTTTTGTTTGGCAATGGGTGCATCTTGAATACTTCAGCCAAATCGCGGTCATGGATGTTGGAGAGTTCATAAATCGCTCTCTCCTTTGGGCTGTTTTCATCACCGGTAGCTTCCGTGTCCTGATCAACGAGTTCGTAGCGGAGTTTTTCAGAATACGCCTGATGAGATATTAACGGCCACAACGTCGGTGCCACCGAATTTCTGAATTCAATACTACCTGCGGTGCAACCCAACAACAAGAGGGTGTAGAGCACCTGCAACTTCCTCGGCCCTAGAGCCAGCTTGTTCAATAAAATGCCCAACCCTAGCAACACGAAGTAAGAACTAAAAAACAGGTAGCGCGCACCGAATAGCATACACACAACCTGATCCGGTTCACCGCTTCGCAACGCAGGAAGCAGACAATATAGGCCAAAACCTCCTAGCGACAAAATTCCAAGCCATTTGGTGCTTTGGCCACTTTCCGCCAGGATACTTTTCCTTTTCCATATTAAAAAACATACTGCTCCCACCAATCCCATCACGCCATAGAGGGCATTATGTTTGATGAATGCGGCATTAGGCATGGGAAATCCCGTGCAACCAAAGATTGCCATCATTGTATAGTGCAGGGATGTCGGCAGCAATCCCAGCCATAGCCACACTTTATCGACCGTGTTCTCCAAGACATTTCCCCCATCTCCGCCATTCATCAATCTGGCATGCGCGGCGCAAAGGATCAATAAACCTACTAGCCAAATTACTGCCTGTCGGAACAAGTTTCCTCCGAGTTGTTTCCTTCTCGATACGGTCCACAGGCTTCCGATCGATATCACCATTGCACAAAAAATGATCCCAACTCCAAAAACGTTCAAACTGGCATAAGCCAACAGTGCACTGACAAGTAGCATCCGTGGCCGAAGATGTTTGCCGAAGCTGAAAAGCGCCACCAAACTCCAGGATCCAAAGATCAAACAAAGCATCTGCGCGAACATAAAAGGCCAGGCAAACATGTCGAACATGATTGGCTGGGTGACAAAAATCCACGCGAGTGTTCCTGCGCTCCAGAACTTTAGACTTGGAGGCACGCAGCTCTTCGTTGCTTTTGACAACAGGGTAGCCATCGAAACTGCAAGCGCGATCACGGCCAGAAGTTGCCGAACAAACCATCCCGTTTCATTTGGGCCAAGAATTCTTGCAGTGTAGTGTTCTTGCAAAAAAAACAACGGTATAAAATGTCCAGAATAGCTTTTAAAATAACCAGCAATTGCAGTTGCCAGTTCGTCAGGATTTTGCTTGTGCGCGTTGATTAGCCAAACAACTGATTCGGCGCGGAAAAATTGCATCGGCACGCCCCATAGTGCATAAAAGGAAAACAGCCCAAGAGCCAAACAGGTTGTCAACGCCAGCATCCACCTGATTGAACTGTTTTGAACGAGGTTATTGCCAACCATGACTTTCCTTGATTTCATAGGTGCGTGTTGTGTTCAAAGCAGACCGTTGACCCCTGAATCGAGGATCAGAATGAACCCTAGGGCGGCGATAGTCGTAAAGATGCTATGAAACCGCTGCTAATTGCCCACAAAGTGCGGCCTCTCTCGGACCTGTGGAAGTTCTTTTCGATTATTGTTCAGATTTGCTTTCCTTTGTCCAACCCATGGGGCCCCACACAGCGCGATCCTGATCCTGAGTTGGGCCCCCATCGGTGCGCAGGATCAACCATGAAAAGCCTGTGGGCACCTCGACGGAGTAATCCTGCCAACCCCGGTCAAGCTCCACCCTGGCGGGATCAAGCCGACGCCTGAAAAGTTCGTGCTCCATCCCATCGGAGTTGGCGGCGGCGACTACAAACGTCACTCCATCACTCGGTTTTTTATGCTTCCAGGCTTCTTCAAGCATGGCGAAATTGCCATCAAAACGGCCGACCCGAGCTCCGATCACTATTCTAGAAGGGGCATCAACCCGCAGCGCTGGCTTATTTTCAAACTTCATCCTTGTCTGACGGGTCAGGTCAACACTGTAGATCTCGTGGGCGCTGTCGGGATAGATTTCCTGCATCAGTTGGAATCCTTTTTCAAACTGCAACTGACGGAAAGCCTCGCGCGCAATACGGGCGGATCTTACGTCAGGGAGATACGTCTCCTTGCTTTGCTCCCACTGGAAGGAAAAGGAAGGGGCCCATTCCTGAATGCGTCCATTCTCGGTTTCGAGCCATACTTCCGCCGGGTGTTTGCGGAGGGTCTCGTCACCAGCGAAAAACGCCAGCACGTCTGCGCCGCTCTCCACCAAGGGGGCAATGAGGACCCCGGCCCGGGCCATCTCCGGCACGATGCGCCACTTTTTGGTCACCCCGGATTCCAACCGGACCTTCAAGTGAAGCGCTTCGGGTTGAAACGCCCCTTTGACCACGTTGCCCCAGAGGCTGCGGTGGGGTTCCAGCTTGAGACGGAGCAGGCTTCCCGGCGGAACCGGTGGCACGGGAATGGCTCCGCTTAAAGGGGAGGTTCCGGTGTCCAGTTTCTCCCATTGCAGGTCCACGATGGCTGAACGAGGACCGAGGAGCAGAAAATTTCGCTCCGCTTGCAGTGGTTCCATCGTCGTCAACCATTCTGGCCAGCACAGGGCATCCTCGGATGTCGGCAGTCGGCCATCGATCGACTCCACCCGCAGCAGGAGATGCAGGTCCTTGCGATGTCCTTTCCACCAATCGCTGTTCAATGCGGCCAACGCGCGGGTTCCTGCGGCATAGCTTTGGAACACCGGTCTCGGTCGGTAGTTCAGCGCATTGCTAAAAGCGATTGATTGCTCGAAATTAAAGATGTCTACCGGTCGGTCGCTCAACGCCTCCCGTAGTTTTGGCAGGAGGATCTGGTTCGCAGTGCTTGGAATGTCGGCCCCGCCGGGGGAATCCGGAACAGTTGAGGCAGGGGAGATCACCATCCCTGCCATCCGGGCGTGCAGTGCGTCCGTCAGGAGCGTCCAAGGTGCCACGCCGGCCGTCACCACGAGGCCGCTGAACGCGAGAAGGCTGACGAGCGCCACGCCGATGGACCCCGCTCTGTGCAGGCGTGAGGAGAAGCCGGATGAGGGACGCCAGAGGAGAAGCACTAGGATCGGGGTGGTCCAAAGAAAAAACAAGACATGCCCATCATCGGCCCGGCTCACTCCATGCTTCCAAACCAGCGCCACCAGCCCGGCCAACGAGCTTGCCAGGGCGATGGAGGCCCATTGCTTGCGGCGCCAATTCCCCCAGCAGAAACCACCCAGGCAGAACAGAACCACCAGCAGTTGGATCGCCGCCAACCAAAGCACCACCGGCGGGATCATCAGGATCTGCATTCCATCGGCATAAGCCGCGGACATGGCCAGTCCGTTGCCGATCCACGGACTCAGTCCGGTCCAGGGCTGTCCTGCAAGCTTCCAACCGGCAAGGAAAGCCAGACCTGTGATCACGGCAGGAAGGGCATCCGCAGGGCGGAGGGTCCGCCAGGGCTTGAGCAGTGTGCCCACCAGCAAGACCCCGATCACAGCGAGGAAATAGGTGAACTTGACCAACGCGTCGAGAGCCAGGGCCACCGGGGCCAGACCGAAGGCCCACAGTCGCCTCAACCAAGCGGGCCCCTCATGGTGGTGCAGATGCCACACTGCCAGGGCGATCATCGCATAGGGAAGGGCCATGGTGGGACCGATGAGCAACCACAGCCAGAGGAAAGCGGCGGCCCCTCCGCTGACTCCGGCGGCCCATCTTGCCCAGGAGGCTGCCAGAAAGGAAGCGACCCAAGCGGAAAAAGCGAAGCGTTCGGCTCTCAGCCCTCCCAGGCCGATTTCGAGATCGGCCAGTGAGAAGGGCCCCAGCGGGCCATAGGTGAAAACGATGTCGGTCCCGTCTTCCCAGCGCAGGGTGGTGGCGTGTTCCAACACCATTTTCCAGGAAGAATCGAGTCCGGCGATGCCGGAACCGGAATGGAATCGGCCCAAGGTGGCCCAGGAGAGAAGCCCCATCGCCAGTACCCGGAGGATTGCCGCCCCTTGGAACCTCTTGTGGAGGGTATCTGACAAAGATTTCCCGGTCTGGATTCGGCAGGAGCCGATGGTTTGTCCCAGGGCGGCCAACCAGATCAACCCTGTGCAGACCCAGAGCAGCACGATCAGAACTGGGAATCCGCTCCCGGCCATCAGTGCTTGCGGGGCGGAGGAGTCCATCAGTTTTGGCCTAGCGGTAATGGCCTGAAAGGAATGCTGATCACCGATCAGGGCCTGTCGATGGGAGCACGGTTATCTGCGTTCAAGCATTCCATGATTAGGACCAAATCCGGTGGAGTGAGGGGGGATCCGGCTTCATTAATGGCAAAATCTCTCAGGAATCCCGGGTGTTCTCAAGGTTTGACCGCCACGACCAGAAACTGGTGGCCAAACCAGCGCCAGACGAAAGGCAGTTTCAAATAGAGCCTGACCAGCGCGAGAGGAGGCCGTCTGCCGTCTGCCATGGTGTAGGGCAGAAAGCGCGGGATAACCTCGCCGATCTCAAAATCTGCCATGCGAAGGGCCTCGGTCAGAGAAAGGTGGCTCAAGGCCAGATGGTGGTCAAAAAAGTCCCAATAGGCATTGCCGACATACCGCATGTTCGGTCCCAGGCAGATGAGGCGTCCTCCGGTTTTCAGGCACCGGCGCGCTTCCGCCAATGTCCGGGCGAGATGCTCTTTCGTTGGCAGGTGTTCGAAGAAATTGCTGGTGAAGACCACATCCAAGGAGCCGTCTTCGAGCTCCCAGTGTTCTGAGCAGTCCTGCTGCAAAAAGGTAATCCCGGGGACGATTCTCCGAGCGCCTTCCGGATTGAGATCCATGGCATAACGCTTGCTGGCCCGGATGCGGTTGATGAATTCTCCCCAGCCGGAACCGAGATCGAGTATCACCCGATTTTCACCGATCAGGGGCTGGAAGTAATCGTGAACCAGGATTTCCCAGACGCCTTCCCGGTAGGAGGCGTGGTCTCCGAAACGTATGGCGTATTCTTTTTCCAGTTCTTGTGAGTTGGCTCGCATCGTGATGGGAAAATTTGCTTAGGGAACCCGTGAGTCCTTCACCGGAACGCGTGGCCCTCAGGTTAGGGAAAAATGGGACCTTTGTCAACCGGCAGGCCGTAACCATGGCAGATCCCAATACTCCGGCGATTCCTGTTGGCCTGAACAGAAAGGTCTGGGTAGATTGTCGCTGAATCTTGTCGGCAAGGGAGAAGTTGTACTAGATTGAGGAATGCCTTCTGTGTGAATTCATTAGGGACTTAGGAATTCACACAGACATTCGCTTTTTGACTTCTTGAGAACGATTTTCAACGTCTCCCGCCTATTTCCTCTGAATGACACTTTCAGCGGGGCAACTCTGATTGCACTGTCCGCCCCGGTGCGCTAGTTTGGCAATTTTTCCGAAATTGGTCGCATGGTTGCGGGTCATTAGCTTAAAAGTCAACGAAAATGCCGGAACAAAGAATTGATTTGAAACGTCGACTGACCAAAGCGCAGCAGTCCAGTCTGAAGGAATGCCAAAAAGCAGCCAATCAATGTTTTACAATTCTTGATCGTCTCTGTGGTCGAAAACTGGCAGTGGCCATTCGCAGCGAGAGATTGCATGACATTGGCCTCAAAAAGCTGGAGGCAGAAACGGCCCTGCAACAAGATTTTCCAGAAAAAGCGGGAAGAGAGTGGTTCGAAGTCTGCGAAATGTGTCTGGACTCGCTTCGCGACGCCAAGAAAGCCCTGCTTCGGGGGCTGTTGGTGCGCCCCAAATACGTTGACCAAGCTGCCGAAT
>JADZAX010000011.1 GCA_020852405.1 Verrucomicrobiales bacterium | reverse complement strand
TTTGGGTTTGCCGCCTTCACTTTCACCGTCACCGCCTGATCTGGGCAGTTCGGCCACATTCTCACGGGGAAACGCTTGCGCCAATTCGGCTTTCACTGAAGCCAGAGAAGGATCCAGCGCGAGGTTCTTCCATTCATACGGATCCTGGTCGTGGTTGTAGAGTTCTTCATCCCCGTTGGCATAGTGGATGTAGCGCCAGGTCTCACTCCGGATGCTGTGGTTGTTCTGATGATAGGTCGTCACCGCCGGGATCAGCCAGGGCGCGGCTGGATCGGCAAGGAGCGGACGGAGCCGCGCGCCCTGGACATGGTCAGGGATGGGAACACCGGCCAGATCGCAGAGGGTCGGATAGACGCTCATCAAGTCCACCGGACGTTCGCAGACAGTGCCGGGTTTCGTCAGTCCGGGCACCACCCAGAGATAGGGCATGCGGGTGGCCTCCTCCCAAAGGGCAAATTTCCGCCAGTGTTCCTTCTCCCCGAGATGCCAGCCGTGGTCGCCCCAGAGGCAGATCAGGGTCTTCTCGCGGTGCGGTGAGGCCTCGTAGGCATCAAGCAGGCGGCCCACCTGGGCGTCGAGAAAGGCGATCGCCGCGAGGTAGCCCTGTACCGCCTCCTTCCATCGGCCTGAGGCCAGCATCGCGGCATGATCGCCCTCGGGCCTCGCCATTTTGACCCCGGACGGCGGCACGTCTTCCAGATCACCGGCCTGGGTTGGCGGCATTTGGATGCTTTCCAGGGGGAACAGGTCGAAATATTGCTGGGGAACATTCCACGGCATGTGTGGCTTGTGAAAACCCACGCCAAGAAAGAAGGGTTTTTGGTGGGGTTTCCCGAGCTGCTCGATCCCATAACTGGCGATCTGGTAGTCCTGCATGTCCTCGTCCCGGCAGGTCAGCGGGGCGAATTTGATGCCACCCACCCCGTCGTTCTTCACCCCGGGCGAGAACGTTTTCGGATCGCCTTTGTCCCCGGTGAAATACTCGGTCCATTCGCCGTCCCGGTGGGCGTTGGCATGGTAGATCTTGCCCACGCCATAGACATCATAGCCCGCGTTGAGAAACTGGGTGGTCAGCGTCTCCGACTCCGGGATCACCGGCTTCCAATCCTGCCCGTTGTCGTAAACGCCCGTCTCACCCGGACGGCGACCGCTCATCAGTGCGGCCCGTGAGGGATTGCAGACCGGCGCGGCGCAGTAGGCACGGGTGAAGGTGACGCCCATTTTCGCCAAGCGATCCAGGTTTGGCGTCTTCGTCTGAGGGTTCCTCCCCAAGTGGCCCACCCAGTGAGTCAGATCGTCCACCGCAATGAAAAGGACGTTCATTTTCTCCGGAGTCCCGGCGGGAAGCCGGCCCGGAAGGCAGATCAAGAGCAACAGAGCAAGGAAGGGGAGGGCTTTCATCGGGTCATGGGGAGGTTTGAGGAGAAACGGGAGGTCCGATCACCTTCGCATGAAAGGCTTGGCGGGCTTTCCCACTGTCAGTGACCAGAACGTTTTGCACGAGAAAAACAGTGACCAGACGGCGTTCGGGATCAATCCAGCCATGAGTGGCAAAAGCCCCTCCATGACCGAAAGCATTGGCCGAAAACCCTGGAACGCTGGCCTTCTCCGGAAGGTTGCATTGCCAGCCCAGCCCATAGTTCAGCAACTCGCCAGCGGCCCGGTGAGGTCGGGTCATTTCATCGATCGAGGCTTTGGAAATCAAACGTTTGCCCTCGTGCACGCCTCCGCTGAGGATCATCTGGTAAAACCGGGCCAGATCCGCCGCGGTGGAAAACAAGCCGCCCGAAGGTTCCGTCATTCGTCGCACGGAAACATCCGGCATGACGAAGGGATTGTAGGCCGCCACCAGTCCCGGGCCGTCCTCGGAGGTTTTGTAGGTTTTGGCAAACCTGGCCCGCAGACGCTCATCAGGATGGAAAGACGTGTCCATCATGCCCAGGGGTCCCAGCAACCGTTCCTGCATCAGCACATCAAATGATTGACCGGTCACCAACTCCGCAATGCGTCCCGACACGGTGATGCCAAATCCATATTCGTAGTGGGAACCCGGCTCAAACGCCAGCGGGGCTTTGACCAACTCCATGACGTAACCCTTGAGTGACTGCGCGCCATCGGTCGGCTTGCGCGGAGGAAATGCCAAGCCGGAAGTATGTGACATGAGGTCACGGAGCGTGATCGGACGGGACGGTGGCTGGCCGGTGGCGAGCTTCACCGCCCCCAACTCCGGCAGCCAGGTGGAGGCCGGAGCATCAAGTGAGAGCCGGCCCTCGTCGACCAAGGTCATGATGGTGGTGACACTGAGGGATTTCGTCATGGATGCGATCCAAAAAACCTTGTCCGCGGTCATGGGCACGCTTTTCTCCCGGTCCGCCATGCCAGCGGCATCGTGGTGAATGACGGCTCCATCGCGCAACACCAGGGTGACGATCCCGGCGGCGTGGTGCGCTGCGATCTCGGATTCCATGACGGCATGAATCTCCGCCAAATGGGCAGGGGAAGGCGCCGTAAGCAGTGTGGGGTCCTGGGCCGGAGCGGAGCAGGCCAGCAACAGCCAGAACACAGAGAGCAAACGCACGAAAAAAGGCGAATTCCGGAAAATCAAGAGACATGACATGCGGGAGAGTCTGCGGATTCCTCCTGCCTATGGCAAGTATTTCCCGCGACCTTGCATTTACGGAAACACCGTGCCCCAGCGAGGCGGCTTCGTTACGCGGCAAGGAAATCCCAAGAGTGCTCCCGGCTTGCCCGGGATTTTGCAGATTATTGGTTTTTAATTAGTCACAGCTCCGGATTCGATTCTGGGACCGAAATGGCGGTTGACTCCACGGGGTACGAATCTAGGCTGACAAGAGATGCTGATTGACCAAAGAGTGAATGATCCTGCTTTGGACAACTTCACCACCTCCCCCATCCCACAGAGCGCACGAACCGGCTCTCTGTTGATCTTGGCCACCAAGCCTTACGCCCATGACAGTGTCCGGCGGAGCTGGTGGGTGATTCTCTCCACTCTGGCACTATTGGCTGCCGCCGCAGTTGGCACTCTCTGGTATTTCCACCCTTTGATCCGGACCGCCTGCAGCGTGGTGATGGGCCTCTTGGTTTTGCGGATTTTTGTCATTTATCACGATCAACAGCACCACGCGATCCTCTCCAAAAGCCGGATGGCAGAGGGATTGATGCGGATCGTAGGCATCCTGACCCTAAGCCCGAGCAGTGTCTGGCGGAGCTCGCACAATCACCATCACAACCACAACTCCAAGCTGCGGGGTTCTCACATCGGCTCATTCCCGATCATGACCAAGGAGCATTTCATCCGCAGCACCTCGAGCAAACGCCGCCTTTACCTGTTCATGCGGCATCCACTGACGATCCTCTTCGGTTACGTCTTCATGTTCCTTTTCGGGATGTGCCTCAATCCCTTCCTGAACCAGCCGAAAAAGCACCTCGATTGCCTGGTCGCCTTCGTCCTTCATTTCCTCCTGGGAGCGGCCTTGGTGTGGTTCGCCGGTTGGACAGCGCTGCTGCTGACACTGGTGATGCCGCTCTTCATCGCTTCAGCGATCGGATCGTACCTTTTCTATGCGCAGCACAATTTTCCGGGCGTTTCCTTCAGGGACAATGAAGGCTGGTCCTATGAGAAGGCGGCACTGGAGTCCTCCAGTTTTCTGAAAACCGGTCCACTGATGGCCTGGTTTTCGGCCAACATCGGATACCATCACATTCACCACCTGAATGCCAAAATTCCCTTTTACCGGCTTCCGGAAGTGCTCCGGGCGATCCCCGAACTCCAATCCCCCTTGATGACTTCGCTGAGCCCCCTGGAAATTTTCCGCTGTCTCCAACTCAAAGTCTGGGATGTGGAAGCGCAGCGCATGGTGGGAGTCGGCGGATTGTAGCGTCTCGGGGTTCAAGGGTGGGACCTTTGTTGATCGTGCAATGACGTTGTCAGCAGCGTCAGAACGGTTCACATTCCGGAGCTATGCCGAACCCCTGGACTGGAAAAGGAAATCCTTACTCACGTGAAGAAGTCGTGGCCCGCCTGCGCGCCACCCTCGACCGCGGAGAACCGATCATCGCCGCCGGGGCCGGCACCGGCATTTCAGCGAAGTTCATCGAGCGGGGAGGGGCCGATCTCATCATCGTTTACAACAGCGGCCGGTTCCGCATGATGGGGCACGGCTCGACCTGCGGGCTGATGGCCTACGGCGATGCCAATGCCATCGCCATGGAGATCGGGGAATATGAGGTGCTTCCAGTCGTCGAGGAAATTCCCGTGATTTGTGGCGTTCACGCCAGCGACCCGAGGCGGAGGATGTGGCATTGGCTCGGAAAGGTGAAAGACATGGGGTTCTCCGGGGTGAACAATTTCCCCACCCACACCATCGTGGATGGGCAATTCCGGCAGGTCCTGGAGGAGACCGGCATGAGTGTTCAAAAGGAGTTTGAAATGGTCAGTCTAGCCCGGCGGATGGATCTTTTCAGCATCGTCTACGTTGCGACTCCTGAGGAGGCCATTGAAATGACCCAACAGGGCGCGGACGCGGTGATCGCCCATGTCGGCACCACCGTGGGGGGAAGCATCGGGGTGAGAAATGCGGTCATCTCATGGGATCACACGGTCGGCGTCACTCAGGACATCATCGCGGCCGCCCGCAGCGTGCGTCCGGAGGTCATGACGCTGACCCACGGGGGGCCGATCAACTCGCCCAAGGATGTGGAATACATCCTCAGCAAAACCTCGGCAGACGGCTTCGTCGGGGCGAGCAGTCTCGAACGGATGGGAGTCGAGGATTCCCTGACCAATCTGACCCGGGAATTCAAGAACGTCCCGTTTCCTCCACGGTGAGGAGGGCTCCCTACCAGCCAAGCCCACTACCCATGATCCCACGCATCGCCGTCATCGGGACACTCGACACCAAGAGTCTGGAACATGCCTTTCTGGCCGACTGCATCCGGGACCATGGCGGTGAGCCGGTCCTGATCGATGTCGGCGTTCTGGGCCCTCCCCTGGTGGCGCCCGATCACGGCCGGGAGGAGGTTCTCGGAGCAGCCGGTATCGAACTGCCGGGGAATCCTGACCGTGGCACTGGGGTCGCCACCATGGCCCAGGCGCTGCCCGCGTTTCTCAGCCGGATGGCATCCCAAGGCCGTATCCAGGCCGCCATCTCGTTGGGGGGAGGTGGTGGAACTGCCATCGCCACCGCCGGCATGCGGGCCCTGCCCCTGGGATTTCCCAAAATCATGGTGACCACCTTGGCCAGTGGCAATGTCGGACCCTACCTCGGCACCAAGGATATCGTGATGTTTCCCAGCATCGTCGACGTGGCGGGACTCAACCGGATTTCCCGTGGCGTCTTCAGACGTGGTGCCGCCGCCATCTGCGCAATGGCGAAAGCTGAACCTTCCGGCAATGACCGGACTGAAAGGCCTCTCGTCGTGGCCAGCATGTTCGGCAACACCACGGCCTGCGTCAATACCGCCGTCCGTCACTTGGAGACAGCGGGAATGGAAGTGCTGGTTTTTCACGCGACCGGCACCGGAGGCCGCACCATGGAGAATCTCATTGCCGGAGGGCAGGTTCAGGGGGTGCTTGACATCACCACCACAGAGTGGGCGGACGAACTCGCGGGAGGCATCCTCTCGGCAGGGCCGCACCGGCTTGAAGCGGCCGGCCTGGCCGGATTGCCGACCGTGCTGGTCCCGGGGTGTCTTGATATGGTGAACTTCGGCGAACCGGAGTCGATTCCCTCACGCTATGCTGGAAGGGTCCTCTACCACCACAATCCGCAGGCCACCCTGATGCGCACTTCCGTGCAGGAATGCCAGGAACTGGGGCGGATTCTTGCCGAAAAGGCCAATGACTACAAAGGTCCGGTGACTATTCACCTTCCTATCCGGGGCATCAGCATGATCAGCCAGTCAGGTCAGCCGTTCCACGATCCGGATGCCGACACCGCTCTGTTCCAATCCATCCGAGATCACCTGCGCCAGAACATCCCCGTGGTGGAGTCCGATCTTGCCATCCATGATGAGGCCTTCGCCCTGCTCTGTGCCGACAGCCTGCTGGGCATGATGGCTTAAGGCCGGGGAGAGAACTTCCAGAGATTGGGATCGACGGTGTTTTTCTGGGGGGCGCCGGGCGTGCTCCGACCGTCACGCACGTCTTTTTCGAGCAAACCGATGAGGCGGGTCACGATCTCGGGGTGGTCAGCCGCGACGTTGTTTTTTTCCCCGATGTCCTGGCTCAGATCGTACAGCTGTAAAGGGGGCAATACTGCTGCGGGCTTCGCGGCGGCGGCCTTTTTCTTGGCATTGGCCGGTCGTGGTTCACTCCAGCCACCGGAATCGGGGCAAAGTTCCAGTTTCCACCGACCCTGACGGATCGAGAAGCTGCCATTGATACTGTGATGGATGAGGTGGTCGCGCACAGGCTGGTCCGTCGCACCACGGAACACCGGCAACAGACTGACGCTGTCCTCCCCCGCATTCTCCGAAAGCGGGGCTCCAGTGATCTCCGCCGCCGTGGCCATCAGATCCCACAGTCCGACAAGGTGATCATAACGGCTCCCTGGTTTGATCACGGCAGGCCACTGAGCCAAATAGGGCACACGGTGCCCGCCGTCAAAAATGTCGGCCTTGTGACCGCGGAAGTGGTAACTCGGATTGTGCCCGTGCTCCGCCAATTGGGGGAAGTTGGCGCTCGGCGAGCAACCGTTGTCACTGGTCACAATGAGGAGCGTGTTTTCCGCGAGACCACTGGACTCAAGCGCCCGGGAAACCTTTCCGATGGCATCGTCCGTCTCCATGACGAAATCGGCGTAGAGACTGATGCCGGATTTTCCGCGCCACTCGGAGGATGGCAGGATCGGGGTGTGGGGAGAGGCCAAGGGCAGGTAGAGGAAAAACGGATGACCTTCCTTTGCGGGGGCGGCCCGGCGCTCGATGATGCCCACCGCCCGCTTGGTGAGTGTGGGAAGGACGTCCTCGCCACGGAAACCCGGAGCTCCCGGTCCTTCACGGGAAAAAGATTTCCGATCCCCGGAATTCATTTCCAGTTTCATGGTCTCGCTGGGATTGGCGATGACGTGATCATTTTCGATGAAGACATAGGGCACCATGTCCAGGGACGCGCTGATACCGAAATACTCGTCGAATCCAAGGCTGGTGGGACCATTGGAGGCCGGTTTGGTGAAGTCGACGCTGTTGACCTGGTCCGCTTTTTCGATGTTCAAATCGCTGACTTCCTTTCCGGAAAACTTCACCCAATCCATACCAAGGTGCCATTTGCCGACGCAGGCGGTGTGGTAGCCGCTGGATTTGAGCAGCGAGGCCACCGTTTCACGTCCTTCCTCGATCAGGCGAGGACTCAGCCCCCCCAGCACACCGCTCTGAAGCCGGGAGCGCCAATTGTAGCGTCCAGTGATCACCCCATAACGGGTCGGGGTGCAGACGGCGGAAGAACTGTGGGCATCGGTGAACGTCATCCCTCGCTGGGCGATGGCGTCAAAATGGGGCGTCTTGATTTTCCCCTCTGGATTGAGGCACTGCACATCTCCGTAACCTAGGTCATCGCATAGAATGAAGACTATGTTGGGAGGAGATTCCACCGCCCGAACGGAGGGCAGACAGATTGCCAGTGTCAGGAGAATCAGCAGGGGACAACGCTTCATGGCCTTGATCCTGCCCTGAAACACGGATGAAGAAAAGCGTTTTTCAGCCCGGGGACCACCTTCTTCCGGCCTGCCTTCCCCTCTTGACGCAAAGCTCCGGCTTGGCGAGGGTGGATACACGACTTCCCCATGAAACCTAGCTCCCCGATCCCGATTTTTCTTTCCCTCCTGCTTTGCTTCGTTCCCTACCTGACCAGCCAAGCCTCGACACCCGACGGCAAAAAAAAGCTCGTCCTGATTGCCGGAAAACCCTCGCATCCCCCCTTGATGCATGAATTCCGGGCCGGGACGACGGTCTTGGAGCAATGCCTTCAGGGAGTTCCCGGTCTGGTGGTGGAGCGCCACGAAATGGGCTGGGTAAAAGACGAATCCACGTTTTCCGATGCGGATGCGGTGGTTATTTATGCCGATGGTGGAGCGGGACATCCGGCGGTTCAGGGGGACCATCTGGAGACCCTGCGCAAGCTCGTCGCCCGGGGGGTGGGTTTTGGCTGCATGCACTATGGGGTCGAAGTCGTTCCCAGCCAGGCGGGGACGGAATTCAAATCCTGGATCGGTGGCTTTTACGAAAACAGTTACTCGTGCAATCCGATGTGGGAACCAAATTTTGCGTCATTCCCCCAGCACCCGATCACGCGGGGGGTGAAGCCGTTTCAGATCAAGGACGAATGGTACATCAACATGAGATTCCGTCCGGCCTTCGAAGATGGCACGAAAGCCGCCCAGAACGCGGGAACCAGTTTTGTGCCGATTCTTGTGGCCACACCCCCTGACGCCACCCGCGACGGGCCCTATGTCTACCCCAAAGGCCCTTATCCACACATCCAAGCGGAGAAGGGCCTCGCGGAGGCCATGATGTGGGCCGTGGAGCGGCCGGACGGTGGGCGCGGCTTCGGCTTCACCGGAGGACATTTTCATCTGAACTGGGGCAATGACGACTTCAGGAAACTGATGCTCAACGCTCTGCTTTGGGTGGCGAAGGTCGACGTCCCCGCAGAGGGGGTGGCCTCCAGCGTGACCGAAGCGGACTTGAAACGGAACCTGGACGACAAAACGAAGAAATGACGGCACTCAGGGGAGTCCCGGAACTGAATAAGGCCCGGAAACTTCCGGGCCCCGTTTCAGGAGTTGTCAGGCGCAGGGCGATCAGTTGGCCCGACCGAGATAGGATCCATCTTCAGTCTTCACGCTGATTTTGTAACCTTCTTTGACGAAGAGGGGCACCTGCACGACCAGACCGGTTTCCAAGGTCGCGGGTTTAAAGACATTGCTGGAAGAGTCCCCTTTGATGCCTTCGGCGGACTCCGTCACACTGAGAATCATCGAGGCGGGCAGCTCAATGGTGGCTACTTTCTCGTCGGCAAACAGAATGGTGTACTTCTGGCCTTCGATCAGGTAGTTCTTCACCGGTTCGACCATGGCATTGCTGACCACGACATCCTCGAAAGTCTCCGGATGCATGAAATGGTATCCCTCCCCGTCGGTGTAGCTGAGTTCGTACTCCTGCCGGTTCATGTTGACCGAATCAAGGGACTCATTAGAGGTCATCCGCAGGTTGTGAACACGTCCCGAGGCAAGGCTACGGATCGACATCTGCACATAGGAAGCCATGCGGGGCGGCGTTTTCAGTTCAGTGGCAGTGACGATGCAGACGTCGCCATTGTGCCTGACGGCGTGGCCTTTGCGGAGATTGATGACGGGGGTATTAGCCATGAGGACGCTGATATAAGCGGAAAAGGATGATTTTGCAAGCACCTCCTCCCGGTGGGACGGCTCTGAACGGTGTCTCTGAATAAAAAGATTCGCCCCCCGGGACGGAGCGGAAAACTTTTCTCGCCCTTCCCAGCAGGATGGCACGTCCCAATGGTTGCATGGACTGCCCTCTGACTGTAGCATGCCCCACCACCGGACTGCCGGTCAGCGCCCCTTCGCCAAATTCTCTCCACCAACCCAACCCCACCGCCATGGAACATCCGGAACTCACCATCACCGCCTATCTGAAAACCCATTGTGGTTGGAGTGAGGGCGTTCGCGCCATCTTTCGGAAATATGGTCTCGCCTTCGAAGAGAAGGACATCATCAAAAACCCGGCCTTTCGCTGGGAAATGGAGCACAAGAGCGGTCAACCCCTTTCTCCCTGTGTCGAAATCAACGGTCAGATGCTCGCCGACGTGAGCGGTGCCGAAATTGAGAACTGGCTGCTGGAGCAGGGATTACTGGTCGAGAACGATGCGATTCCTGATGCCCCGATCGACTCCTCCTGCACCGACGAGCAACACCTCGCCATGCAAAGCGCCGCCGTCTCCGGCATCCGCTTGGTTGATTGATCCAAGGAAACGATTTTCCGATCACCCGTGATGTTGAACAAAAAAGGTTTGGGCAGAGGCTTGGACGCCCTCATCCGCGCTCCGGGTACCGTGCCGGTGCGGCAGGAAGGTGACGGCGGGAGCAACCGATTTCACACCGACACGGTGACGGGAGAGCGTGTGCGTCATGTCGCGCTTTCCCAGATCGTTCCCAGCCCTTTCCAGCCCCGGAAACGTTTTGATGAAGAACAGCTCGCGGGACTGGTGGAGTCCATCCGCGAGCACGGCATCATCCAGCCTCTGATTGTCCGCGAAGTCGGCGGTCGACTCGAGCTCATCGCCGGAGAACGCCGGTGGCGGGCTTGCCAAAAATTGGAACTGGCCGAGGTGCCCGTCATCTCCCGCGGGGCCTCGGATAAAGAAGTCCTTGAACTGGCGCTGATCGAAAACCTCCAGCGGGAAGACCTGAACCCCGTGGAAGAAGCGGAAGCCTATGCCCGCCTCGCCCGCGAGTTCGGTCTGAAACAGGAAGAGATCGCGCAGCGGGTCGGAAAAAACCGGGCCACGGTCTCGAATGCGATGCGGTTGCTGGAGCTGGACACCTCCCTCCAAGCCATGTTGTCGCAGGGCATTCTTTCCTCCGGCCATGCCAAGGCCATCCTCGGCATCAAGAACCGAGAAGAGCAAAAACTCATCGCGGACATCGTGGTCCGCAAAAAGCTCAATGTGCGAGCGACCGAGCGCCTCGTCGCGCAACACCTGGCGGGACGCCTGACAAGCAAGAACGACGGTGGAGACGGCAAGGCCCCCAAACCTGTCGATCATTTTATGCGTGATCTGCAAGATCGTTTCCGGCAGCGCTTTTCCACCAATGTCAACATTGTGCACGGGGACAAAAAAGGCAGGATCGAAATCGAATACTACGGCAACGAAGATCTCGACCGCATCCTCCAACTGCTCGGACTTCCTTCAGAATGAATTTCCTCCCATGGACCACCCCCCGGGCGGTCTGGATTTCTTTTCTGGCGGGTCTGGCGAGCTGCTCGGGAGACCATCCGACTCTCCATGTCGAGTTTTCCGGGCCAAACGCCCACCGCCATGTGGCGGACATTGTTGCCATGGGCCCCCGTCCGGCAGGATCGCCGACGCTTGACGCTTCCCGCCGTTGGCTGGACGACAAACTCACCACCTGGGGCTGGCAGGCCCAACGTCAGATCTTCCAAGAGGAAACCCCCCGGGGCAAACTAGAGTTTGTGAACCTCAGATACCGTCACGACGGAGGGAACGCCGAGGGAGTCCCATTGTGGGAAAGGCCGGTGAGCGGTTTGCTGCTTTCCCATTACGACACCAAAACGGTGGACGATTACCCCTTTGTCGGTGCCAATGATCCCGGCTCCAGTCTGGGCGTGGTGCTGGAAATGGCGCGTCTCCTGGCCAACAAACCCGATCTTGCCGCCAAGTTGGAAATCGTCCTTTTTGACGGAGAAGAGGCCTTGGTGAAGTTCGACGCCGCAGACGGGCTCTATGGCAGCCGGTACTATGCCAGTGTCCTGCGCCGCTGGGATCCGCCACTGAGACCACGCTGGGGGGTACTACTGGACCTCATCGGCCATCGCGGTGTCCGGGTCTCCATTCCCCAGGACACCCCCTCGGCACTCGCGAAAAAACTTTTCCAAGCGTCCGATGATCTTGGCTACAACGACCATTTCGGGTTTCACCCCGGATCCTTGATCGATGACCATGTGCCCCTGATTGCCGCCGGAGTGCCCACCATCGATCTGATCGATATGAATTATCCACAGTGGCACACCCGGGAAGACACCTTGGAACGCATCGATCCTCTCAGTCTAAACATGGTCGGCCGGACCGCCACGCTGATGGTGGAAAGGCTTCTGGCGCCTGAAAAAGTGGATTCTGTGAAACCTTGAAGGCTCGCGGGACGTAAAAAAGGAGTGGCAGCCATTGCCATTCAGAGTTCCTGTGCTTCCTTGAAGGCTGTCGTTTTGCTTGGCCCCCCAGCCGTCCATTCCCCTTCCCAGATCCCCGACGGTAATGAAATTTGCAATTTTTGGAGACATCCACGCCAATTTGGAAGCATTGCAAACAGTGCTTGCCGACGCGGAGGCTCAGGAGTGCACCCACTACGTCTGTATCGGTGATATCGTCGGTTACAATGCCAATCCCGGTGAATGCCTGAGGATCGTGCGGGATCTGGGATGCCCCGTGGTCCGGGGCAATCACGACGAGGAAGCCGCCGGGGACACCCAGTTGGAAGGACTCAACCATCTCGCCCGGCATGCCCTCGAATGGACCCGCCACCAACTCACCCAGGAAGAGCGCGACTGGCTCCTGGCCAACAAACTCGTGAGACAGGTGAGGGACTTCACCATCGTTCACGCCACTCTCGACACTCCGGGGAACTGGGGTTACGTCACCAACAAGTTCGATGCGATGGCGAGCTTCAGTTACCAGTTCACCCAGCTTTGCTTCTATGGGCACACCCATGTGCCAAGAATTTACGTGAAGGGTGAAAGTGTGGAGTTGCACCCGGACACCGAAGTCCATCTCCAACTGGGCAAAAAGTATTTCATCAATGTCGGGAGCGTTGGCCAACCCAGAGATGGCGACTGGCGGGCAGCCTACACCATTTATGATGTGGAACACCAGCACGTCCGACTCCACCGCTTGGAATACGACCTCGCCACGACCCAACGTAAGATCGTCGAAGCGGGTCTCCCCGAGCGCCTTGCAGACCGGCTCTCAGTGGGGCAGTAAACGCTGCCTGTGCCGGATCACCCTGTGAGCCTCCCTCCTTCAGGCCCACCGCTCAGCTTTCCCAGCCACGAGCCTCGGATTTTCATTGTCAAACCCAGCTCCCTGGGAGACATCATCCACACCCTCCCGGCCCTTTCCGCTCTGCGCGTGGCCTTTCCTGAGGCCTCACTGGGTTGGATCGTCAATACAGAATGGGCTCCGCTGCTGCTCGGACATCCCCACCTTGATGAAGTCGTGGCCTTTCCGAGGCAGGAATTCCGCGGCTTTGCAGGCTGGTGGAACGCTTGGCAGTGGATGCAGTCCACTCTTTCGGACAAGGAGCCGGATTTGGTGCTCGATTTCCAGGGCCTGGCCCGCAGCGCGGTGCTCGCCAGATCCACCAAAGCGCCGATCATCGCCGGATTCCGCGAAGCCCGGGAGTTGGCTTGGCTGGCCTACCACCGGAGGATCCCAGTCCCAGACCATCGCCAGCTTCATGCGGTCCACCGTTACCTGCGTCTTCTCACCGGGTTGGGTATTCCCGTGCCGGAGGAGCCACAATTTGTCCTCGGCCCCGGAGACCCCGTGCCCGAGGAAGCCTTGCCGGCAGGAACCGCACCCTTGGTGGCAATTCATCCTTTCTCTCGGGGAGCGGGAAAATCGCTCCATCCGTCCGAAGTGTTGGCCTTTTGCAAGGAGGCAGTGTCCGAAGGGCTTCGGGTCGTCGTGGTTGGCTCAAGCAGGGAAGATTTCGATGCGACCTTGCTTCCCGAAGGGGCTTTGAGTCTGCTCGGACGGACCACCCTGCCGCAGTTGATTCATGTTCTGCGACAAGCTTGTTGGACCGTCAGTGTGGACAGCGGCCCAATGCACCTAGCCGCAGCGCTGACGGATCGAGTGATCTCATTGCATACCTGGAGTGATCCTTTGCTCGTCGGCCCCTGCCGTCCCGGATCGTGGATCTGGCGGGATGGGCAGTTGGTGCAAGTCCGTCAACTCCGTCCTGGTCAGTTTCCTGAGCAGCGACACCTACGGGCCAAGTGGCCGGCAGGGGCCCCCCTCCTACCCATCGGGGAACCTGAAAAACTGGCCCGCTTCATCCTCTCCAAAATTCGTTGACACTGGCTCTGCCTGCTTGCCTTGATTTGAGCCAGAAGAATTCGCCACAGGAAAGGTTCCGGAGACCATGAAAGCAAAGCCGGCACCGAAAAAGATGGAAGGTCGGCCGTGATTCTGTATTCTAGTGATCCGCGTCTGCCATACCCGCAGGACGGAGAGGGAATGTTGTCATTGTGAATCACCTCATAGTCGCCAGCCAAAACGGAGGAACCGGTCGGACCACCTTGTCGGTGAATCTCTCCTATGCTCTGGCGAGCCGTGGGAGAAGGGTTGTCCTCATTGATGCCGACCCGCTCGGCGGCGCAGGATTCTCGCTCAGCACCAAAGCCTCCACGGCCCAAGGATTTTACGATCTGGCGCTGGACCGGGACATTGACAGGGTCCGGGTGGAATCGCTGCTCCTTGGGACACGTCTCCCGGAATTTAAATTCCTCCCTGCAGGCCATGCCGCCCAACAGCCGGCAATCATGGACCGGCTGGATCAGGAGCCTGATCTTCAGGACCGTTTTCGGGCCATTTTCACGGCGGCCTCGGACACCTCGCTTGGACCTGACGTAGTCATTGTTGACACGCCGGCAGGGGTGCGGGGACTGCCCTACCGCCTGATGCGTTCCGGGTCCCACCTCCTGTTGCCCCAGTTGGCCCATCCTCTGGGACTTCGAACCTTGCCGGTCATGCTCCGCGCGCTGGCCCAGCTGCGCACTGGTCAGGGGAAAGAGGCTCCCATGATCGCCGGGGTGGTGCTCACCATGGTGGAACCCGGGGTCCCGGTCTCACTCGAAGTGCAGCGCGAATTCCGCGAACTGCTGCCCGGCCACATGTTTTTTGATGCCCAAATCCCCAGAGACCGGGAATTTCTCCAAGCCAGCCAAGCCGGAGTCCCGATCGCACTGCTGCAGCGACATCCCTCCGCCACGGCTTTCATCTTCGACCAACTCGCCGCTGAACTGGAATCCCGGCTCGCCCTGAACAACCCAGGACACGAAAATGAATTCACCCGCCTCATGGATTGACCGCGACGAGGTCGCCCGTCTGCTCTCCTCACTGGGCGAACCGGTGCCGCACGCTGCTGCCCCGCAGGCAACAGAGCCCGGGAGCCTTGAAGCATCCCCGGCCCCTGACGGACCCGGGACTGCGGATGAACCTGAACCGCAGCCTTGGATGGAACCCATGGAGAGGTTTGGTGTTGGCTCATTGCCCTCCGAGGAGGACGATGATGCCAGCG
>JADZAX010000010.1 GCA_020852405.1 Verrucomicrobiales bacterium | reverse complement strand
TGACCGCCGCGGCGGCAAGCTTTTGCGGGGGCTCCGGCGGATCATGAATAGTCAGTTCGGCGATGAGGATGAAACCCACGTAACCAATGAGAAGGAACGCGGTGTGTTCAAGAACGGGGAATTTCTCCAACAACCGGATGCAGGCCCCGGCGACAAAGCGCAATGCCAGAATCCCGATGAAAACTCCCATGCAGACCACCCAGAGTTTGGGGCTCAAGGCCACCGCCGCGACCACGTTGTCCACGCTGAGACTGAGGTCCATGATTTCAATGGCCAGAATCGTCCCCCAAAATCCGCGCTCCTGAGTCTCCGTTGCGCCGTCCTCCCCATCACCTTGCCGGGTCAGGTGTTGGCACATCAGATAGATCAGGTAGGCCGCTCCGATCAGTTTGAGCCAGGGATTGGCGATGATGTGAGCCGCGAAGGCCAAGGCGATGCCCCGGAACACATAGGCGCCGAGGATGCCGAGTCGAAGCGCGAGGAATTTCTGGCGACCCGGGAGGTGGTTCGCCATCGCGGCGATCGCCAACGCATTGTCGACGGAAAGAAGACCTTCGATGAGGATAAGGCTGAGAATGACCGGCAGGGCTTGGACGGTTTCAGCCCAAGTGATCATGGCAAAAGCGGGCATCATGGGATCAATCGGAATCCTCCTCGTCGGACTCGGGACGGGGATCGCGGCTCAGCAGATCGACCAGCGATTGTCGGGCAGATTTTCCCAAATGGATCACTTCATAAACCTGGTCAATGATCGGTGTCCGGGCTCCCAACTTGCGCGCCAGACGATAAATGCTAAGCGAGTTGGGAACTCCCTCGGCGACCTGGCCCAGAGAAGCCACCGCCTCGGCGACCCCCATGCCCTGCCCGAGAAAGCGGCCCACTCGGTGGTTCCGGCTGTGTTCGCTGTAGCAGGTCACGATCAGATCACCGGTTCCGCTCAGGCCGCGGAAAGTCTCCGGCTTGCCGCCGAGGGCCACCCCGAGCCGGGTCATCTCCACCAGCCCCCGAGTCACCATTGCCGCTTTGGCATTGTCGCCCAAGCCGAGGCCGTCGATGATTCCGGCCGCGATGGCGAAGACGTTTTTCACGGCGCCACCGGTCTCAATGCCTCCGACGTCGCTGCTGGTGTAGCAGCGGAACCAGGGCAGCGTGAAAACGGACTGAATGCAGCGGGCCAGTTCCGTGTCATGGGCTCCGACCACCGCGGCGGTGGGCATTCGCGCCGCCACCTCTTCGGCATGGCTCGGACCGGAAAGGACTGCCACGGGGTGAGTGGGAAAGACCTCCTGGAGCACTTCATGCATGCGCAAACCGGTGTCGAGTTCGATGCCCTTGCTACAGGAGAGCAGGATGGCATCAGACCGCAAACCGGCGGACCGCAGCCGTTCGGCCACACTCCGGGTGGCGCCCGATGGGACCACCAGTAGCACCAGATCGCAGGACGCTATTTGACGGAAATCCAGGGTCGCCTCAATCCGGGGCGACAGGTCACGGCCCGGCAGGTAACGCTCATTGCGATGGTGGTCGCTGATGTTGGCGACGATTTCTGGCCGCTGGGCAAACAGTTGCACGGAAAATCCTTGGTCGGCGAGCGGGATCGCGAGAGCCGTGCCCCAGCTGCCAGCACCGACGATGCCGACTCGGTGGATATCGGGCAAAGCTTGCAAAGAGTGGGGGAGGGTCATGATTCGTTACCGCGCTAGCTACTGCAATGGTTGTCCGATCGGCTGGCCGTCAGTCGTCATTTCCGGGTGGTGTCACGGCTGGCGGGCGCCGGGATTTTGGCACAAACTTCGGCTCAGTGCCGGCGCGCAACCGGGTAATGTTTCCGCGGTGCCGCCAGGTGGCGAGGATGCCGAGAAAGAGCGCCAGGAAGAAAAAGCCCCAGCTCCAGATTCCCGACCAATAGCCGCGGATGGCCTCGGTGAAGGGGAGGGAGAGGGCGGCCGTGATGGAGGCCACGGAGACATACCGGGTGGTCCGAAAGAGAATGGCCCAGAGAACAAGAGCCACGAGAAGCGGGACCGGGAGTAGTGGCGCCATGGCACCGGCCGACGTGGCGATACCCTTGCCACCTTTGAATTTCAGCCAAAAAGTGTAGTTGTGCCCCAAAATGGCGGCCACGGCGGTGAGGATGGGGATCAAATCGCCCGTTGCCACCATGCGCTGGGCGATCCAAACGGGCACCAGGCCTTTCAACGCGTCCAAGACCAGCACGGTAATGCCGATCGGCTTTCCCAGCACGCGCAGCACATTGGTCGCACCGATGTTTCCCGACCCATGTTGACGGATGTCGATACCCTTCAGTTTGGCGGCAAGAAAACCAAACGGAGTGGCGCCAATGAAATAGGCGAGGAGGGGGTGGATCCAGTCGGGCATGGATGGGAGAAAGGCCGGAATTCGGGACCCGCAAGATAGGGAGGAAATCCCGGGGAGAAAGCAGAAAGCGTCACACCCATAAAATTGGCGATCACAGAGGCCGCCGCAGGGGACATGGCTCTGGCAAAGAGGCCTCACCTCTTCTCAAAAGACCGGTGGCGATCTGGAACGACCGCACGGCAGCCCTCTACTTCGATTGACTTTTGCGCATTCTTTGCGAAATTTCACAAGTGACGAAAGTTGATATCCCCCGCAAAGCAGTCTACCGCCTGTCCCTCTACCAACGCTGTCTGAATCACCTCCGGACTACCGGGGGGCGCACGGTTTCGTCTGAAGCGCTCGCCAAAGCGGCCGGCGTGAAGAGCACCCAGTTGCGGAAAGATTTGGGCTACGTGGGACAATTCGGC
>JADZAX010000009.1 GCA_020852405.1 Verrucomicrobiales bacterium | reverse complement strand
CGCCGAAAACGCACTGATGATTTGACGGGGATTGCCTCTTCCGGAAGTCCCTGTCGGCGGCATTTCCGCCATCACCGCCGGAACTGACTGGGATGGGTTCGTGTTTGACGCGAACCTTTTCCATTGCGGCTGCCGTGATGGGCACTATTTTTATACCATCAGTATTTTCATTGCTCCATGATGGACTCCACTTTTCCAGAAATCGGCTTTGCCTGCCCCAAACAATGGACCCAATTGCAGGGGGACGAGCGGAGCCGTCACTGTGGTACCTGTGACCGACAGGTTCACCATCTTTCCATGATGACAGAACCCGAGAGAAGAGCGCACCTCTCTCAAGCGGGCGACCGTCCATGCGTGGCCTATTTCCAGTATCTGGATGAAACGCCCATTGATGTCACGGCACTCCCCTCCGGAAATCCGCTCAAAAGCGCCCTGTCCAAGGCGGCCGCCCTCTCCATGTCCCTGTTGTCAGGATGTGGATCGCAAAGGCAGGATCCAGTGCTCATGAAAGTCGGCATCATCTGTCCGCCAGAGGAGGTGCGGAGCCCCTCCCAGAAAGAGGACCCTCCCCATTCGAAACCGTCCAACGCGACGAAGGAAGGGACGACGACAGACTAATATTTCTGGAATGATGCTGCCAATCAGGGATCTCCACAGGCTGCCGGCATTTCCCGGAGGGACTGCTCAGGACTGCCCGGATGTCTGTTGCATGCCGTTGGCGCGTGGGCGACGGTTTCCTCATGTTTGATGTGAACCGCTTCATCTCCGGATCTTTTGTGATGAAGAGGTTGCCGGGTTGGCTTGCCGGGGCCTGTCTGGCGGGAATGCTGGCGGCATCTGGAAACGCCCAAAACACTCCCGCCACAGTCCCGGCAGCATTACCGACAGACGGCAGCGAAGTCTCGGCGAGTGACACGCTGAGAACCCTCTGGACTTCCATGCAGTCGCTGGAAATGGAAATTCAGGGCCTGCGCACCCGCATTGCCGCCTCCAAGTCCGAGGACGAGCGCAAACAGCTGGAGAGTTCGCTCGAGCCTCTCCGGGCGCGACAAAACCAACTGCGCAGTGATTTCGAACGTGTTGCCGCGGGTACCGACATGACGGCCTTCGAGGGGCCGTCAGATCAACCCCTTGATTGGCAGGCCGAGGCCCAGGATCTCATCAAGCCATTTCTCCGGGAACTGCGGGATGCCACGGCGAACACCCGGGAAATCCAATCCATCCGCGAATCCATTGAATCATTGGAGCGCAAGCGACGCCTCGCCCGGGAAGCCGTTTCGCAAATCAGGACACGCGAAACCGCAGCGGAAGACAAGGGCATTAAAAAAGCCCTCGCCTCCGAACAGGAGGCCTGGCAACGACGCCTCGATGAGACCGAAGGGCAGCTCAAAGCCGCCCAACTCCACCTGCGGGAAACCGAAAGCCGCAGCCAATCGCTCGTGTCCCTTGTCTCCAGTCTGACCAGCCGGTTCTTCCGGAGCCGGGGACTCAATCTCCTGCTCGCCATTCTGGTTTTCGCCCTGTTTCTGTTCATCGCCCGCAAAGGGTTTACCTACCTGGTTCGGATCAGCCCCTTCCACCGGGAAGGTTCACGAAATTTCTATGTCCGACTGATCGACATCGCCTATTACATCTTCACCGGTTTGGGGGCCTTTCTGGCAGCCTTGATCGCTCTTTACCTGGCGGGAGACTGGCTGCTTCTGACCTTGGCTCTGGTCTTTCTGGCAGGGGTTCTGTGGACCCTCAAGGCCGCCATCCCGTCCTTCATCGAGCAGATGAAACTGCTCCTCAACCTCGGTCCCGTCCGCGAGGGGGAACGGGTTTTTTACCGGGAACTGCCCTGGAAAGTGGGACGCATTGACATTTTCACCGATCTGACCAATCCCCAGCTCGAAGGAGGACGGTTGCGGCTCCCGCTCAAAGAGTTGACCTGTCTCCTGTCGCGTCCGGCGGGACCTTCGGAAAACTTTTTTCCCTGTGAGAAGGACGATTGGGTGATTCTCTCGGACGGGGTCTATGGCAAAGTCGTGCAGCAAACCCCCGAGGCTGTCCAGATCGTGAAACTAGGGGGAAGCCGCCGCCATTACCGAACGGCTGACTTTTTGTCACTGGCTCCGGAAAACCTGTCGCGCAATTTCCGCCTCTCCACGGTCTTCGGCATTGATTACCGCCACCAGGCCGAATCCGCCCAAACCATCCCGGAGACTTTGAGGGAGCACCTCTTTCTGGAATTGGTGCGGTTGGTGGGAAAAGACCATCTCATGGCACTCTCAGTGGAACTGGCTCATGCCGGGGAATCCTCTCTGGATCTGGCGGTGCTCGCCGATTTCTCCGGTTCGTGCGCGCATCGTTACCAGGCTTTGACGAGGGCTCTGCAACGTCTCTGTGTCGAGGCCTGCAACGCCAACCATTGGGTCATCCCATTCACTCAGATCACGGTGCATTCCCCCACAGCACCTCCCGAAACGTGATGCCTATTCCCCACCAGCCAGTGGTAGAGCCTCTGGGGGACGCCGCCTGGTTGGTGCGGTGGCCTGCCCTTCCTTCCTCGAACCAAGCCGCCCTCCAGTTCGCCCGGTTCTTGTCGGCAGGAAGATTGAACCTAGTGAGGGACGTGGTGCCAGCGTATGCCTCCGTGGCAGTGTATTTCCCACCGGGACGGAAAACATCGCTGAGGGTGCGCCACTGGCTTTTGACCGCCCTCTCGGAAATGAAGGAATCAGGAACGGACCAAGCGACCGTTACGGAGGTCGAAATTCCCACTTGTTATGGAGGGGAGGCCGGACCGGATCTCGACCAGGTCGCGGAAAGTTGTGGTCTGACGCCGCATGAGGTCATCGTCCGGCACAGTGCGGCACTCTACACGGTGGCCTGCATTGGTTTTTCTCCTGGTTTCCCTTATTTGACGGGCCTCCCGGCAGAGCTTCACCTGCCGCGCCGCGCCATCCCGCGGATCTCGGTCCCGGCGGGTTCGGTCGCGATTGGAGGTGGTCAGGCGGGCATCTATCCAGCGTCTTCTCCTGGAGGATGGCATCTCATTGGCCGGACCCAGATCCCGCTTTTCTCGCCGATAGAAGAACCTCCGACCCGGCTCAAACCCGGGGACAGAGTGAGATTTGTTCCGGTTTCAGAATGAAAGCCCCGCTGGTCGCCTCTGCCACCAGGCGCCCAGGAGAAGCAACCCCAGCCCAAGAACCAGAGCCAATCCCCAGCTTATCCCGTTCGCCGGAGGTCTGGCCGGTCCCGCGGGCAAGGAAACCACCGTGGAGTCCCCTGCCCCGAGATCCCTCGGTTCGGGAAAGGTTTTGGGGCGGCTCACGGTGAGCAACAGCCTCTTCGGCACATCGTTGGCATACACAATCTTCAGCTCGGAAGGCTCCTCCGGCAGTGGCAAGGCGAGGCTCGCCAGAAAACAACCTGCGGGAGTTTCCCCGGAGGAGGACGAGGAACGCAGCATGGTCAACGATTCGACAGAGAAGGCATCCACCGCAAGAGGTTTCCCATTTACCAGCACCTCCACCTGGGTGGGAAGCCAGAGCCGCGCTTTGCCCACCAGAGACTCCAAATCGGCATCGGAAAGGCGAGTTAACCAGGAGGACCCAGCCTCCCCGGTGTCGGGCTGTCCGACCAATTCCGGGGCGTGGATCGTGAAGATCAATTCGAAGACCCCGGGGCGGCGGAGATTCAATTCCACATTTTGGTAAAGCGTCACGT
>JADZAX010000008.1 GCA_020852405.1 Verrucomicrobiales bacterium | reverse complement strand
GCATGTTGTGGGAAGTGTAGAGCATGCTGGTGCCCTCTTCATCGCGGACCCTTCGGATCGTTTTGCGCACCTTGTCCGCAATGTCAGGATCCAGGCTGGCCGTGGGTTCGTCGAGGAGGAGCAGTTCCGGATGGTTCAGCAGAGCTTTGCAAAGGCTGAGCCGGGTGGACTCACCCGCGGAAAGATGGCCGGTGATCCGATTGAAAAGGTGCTCAATTTCCAGCAACCGGAGCACTTCGCGGGACCGCTCGGCGATGTTTTTCACCCCGTAGAGCCTGCCGAAGACGTGCAGATTCTGGCACACCTGGAGATTTCCCGGCAATTGCGTGTAGGTGGAGCAGAAGTTCGTCCGCTTGAGGATCTCCACCCGGTGTTTGGCGAGGTCCATCCCGAATATCTCCAGCGTCCCCGACGTCGGCGTGAGCAATCCCAGCACCATGTTGATGGCTGTGGTTTTTCCGGCACCATTGGCACCAAGGACACCGAGGATTTCTCCCTTGCCGATCTGAAAGTCGATGTTGTTGACAGCCGTGAAATCGCCAAAGGATTTGACGAGGTTCTTGGCAGCAAGCACTGGGGGAGTTTCCGGCATTCGAATGATCAGACTAAAGCCCGAATCAGGTCCGGCGCAAGGAAGGGCTGGTGACTATTGCTGGACATTCTCTACTGGGGGGGCTCCCAGCATCGCGAGGATCTTCTCCTGCAGGGCGGCATTGGTGGCCAGCGCTTCCCCGGCGTCGATGGTCTGATGCCCTTTCCAGTCTCCAAAGTAGCCACCGGCTTCCTTCACGATGGGCAGGAGCGCCGCGCAATCCCAAAGATTCATCACCGGATCGAGCATGGCCTCACACCGGCCAGTGGCTACCAGGGCATACCCGTAGGCATCGCACCACCCGGCGTTATAATAAGAGGCGGCGGCAAGTCTGTCCCAGGCGGCTCCTTTCGCCGGTGAAACTTTGCCAAAAGAACGCGTGTCGGCGTGGGCAATGACCGCCCGATCCAACTGGTCGACCTCGGAGACCCGGCAGCGGCGGCCATTCCACCAGGCTCCCAAACCCGTCGCCGCGCTCAGCATTTCGTCGAGAGCAGGGAAGTAGGCGATGCCCACAGCGGGAGTGCCTTCAATTTCCAGCCCAATCAGAACCCCGTAGAGAGGAACTCTATGGACAAATGACTTGGTCCCGTCAATGGGGTCGATGATCCACCGGTGGGTGGCTCCGGCGCTCTCGGTAACACCGTATTCCTCCCCAACGATGGCGTGTTCCGGATACTGGCTCTGGATCCGTTTGCGAATCAACCGCTCCGCCTCCCGATCGGCAATGGTGACAGGAGAATCGTCTCCTTTGAACTCGGCATGAACACCGGTCTGATAGTAACCCAACGTGAGTCGACCCGCCTCCCACGCGGTTTGTCGGGCAAAGTCGAGATAATCGGACAGTGGGGTCATGGAGTGGTCGGGAAAAGGAAGTTCACAGCGAAACGCCGCGCTTCCAGGGCTGAAAATCGTCCTGTCCCAATATCTGGGCTTTGGTTTGATGGTTTCCGGAGGCGATTTCAATGGCCATGTTGAGCAAGTCGGCCCCGGACTGGGCGACGCTGCGATCTCCGGTGATGATCGGACCGGCATCGTAATCGATGATGTCGGGCATCCGGGAGGCCAAGGTGGAATTGGTGGCGACTTTAACCACAGGACACACCGGATTTCCGGTGGGAGTCCCGAGCCCGGTGGTGAAGAACATCACATTGGCATGGGCGGCGGCCATGGCGGTGGTTGACTCGACATCGCCCCCTGGTGTGCATAGGAGGGTCAATCCCGGTCGGGTCACCAGTTCCGGATAGTCGAGCACATCAACCACCGGCGAGGTCCCGCCTTTTTTGGCCGCTCCGGCCGACTTGATGGCGTCGGTGATGAGTCCGTCCCGGATGTTGCCAGGGGAGGGATTCATATGAAAACCCGCTCCCACGGCTTCGGCCCGGGCATTGTAAACCCGCATCAACTCAGCAAAACGAACTGCGGCCTCATCGGACAGACAACGGTTCACCAGCTCCTGTTCCACACCGCACAGTTCGGGGAATTCCGACAGAATCACCGATCCCCCCAGCGCGACCAACAGATCGGCAGCCTGTCCCACTGCCGGATTGGCGGAGATCCCGGAAAATCCATCGGACCCCCCACATTCCATACCAAACACCAGTTTGGACAGAGGGGCCGGCTCGCGGCGTAGCCGGTTTGCGTCTGCCAGACCTCCGACGGTGTCCCGCATCGCAGCCTCCAGCATGGCCCTCTCGGAAGACCATCCCTGCTGTTCAAAAATGAGCAGCGGCTTGTCAAACCCCGGGCGCCGGAGTTGGATTTCCTCCTTCAACAGATCGACCTGGGCATTCTGGCACCCCAGACTCAGCACCGTGGCTCCGGCAACATTGGGATGGGTGATGTAACCGGCAATCAATCCGCACAGAGCCCTGGCATCGTCTCGGGTGCCGCCACAGCCGAGACTGTGGGTGAGAAATTTGATGCCATCCACCTCCGGGAAAAGCCGATCCTCCGCCGCTCCGGTGGCGGTTTCATCGAAAGTCGCCGACTCCAGCCCGCGACCGGACCGCACCGCGTCCGCGAGCTTCCGGGCGAAGGCTTCGTAGGGGCCCGTTTTGCCATACCCCAGGGCCTTTTCGAGGGCTTCCTTGAGGAACATGATGTTGCGGTTCTCGCAAAACACCAAGGGAACGACGAGCCAGTGGTTGGCGGTCCCCACGGAGCCATCCGAGCGGTGGTATCCTTGGAAGGTGCGACCTTTCCATGCCGAGACATCCGGAGCCGTCCAGGACAGGGCATGGCGCCCCCCGGTGGAATAGTCGTCACTTTGGTGCGCCAAATTCTCCGTGGAAATGAGACCTCCGGCAGGAATCGGGCGCAGGGCCCGGCCCACGGTGACCCCATACATCAACGCCGTGTCACCGGGCTGCATCGGGTTGAGGGTGAATTTGTGCTTTGCGGCAATGGGCTCGACCAGCAGAACATCGCGGCCTGCCACACTGACTTTTTCGCCGGCGGGGAGATCGCGCAAGGCCACGGCCAGAGTATCGCGGGAATCGATGAGAAGGGCGGGGGACGACATGCCGCAATTGGCGCCGAAGCGGGGAAATTTGCAAGCGGGGAAACGCGGCCCGGTCTTTTCGTCACCGCAAATTTTGGTTTCAATTTGACGCACCGATGGAATACTCGGCCCATGAATTTCCAATGCGATCTGTTCGATTTGAGTGGGCGCGTGGCTTTGGTCACGGGCGGCAGCAAAGGGCTCGGAAAGGCCATGGCCCGGGGGTTCGCCGAATGCGGTGCCGATGTCATGATCGCCAGCCGCCATGAGGAGGAACTGAAATCCGCCGCTCTCGAAATCGGTGAAGGCCTGCCGGGACGCGTGGAATACATGGTCGTCGATATGGTTGACCGGGCACAGGTCGGCGCGTTGGCTTCCGAAACGTTGCGCCGTTTTGGCCGCGTGGACATTCTCGTCAACAATGCCGGATCGAACGCTCCCCAACCGATCGACGAGATCACCGACGAAGCCTGGGACCGCATTGTCGAGCTGAATCTGACCAGCTGCATGATTCTGACCCGGGCGCTGGTCCCGCAGATGAAAGAGCGCCAATGGGGGCGGGTCACCCACATTTCTTCCGTGCTTGGGGTGGGTTCCAAGAAAGCGCGCAATGTCTATTCCGCCACCAAAGCAGGACTCATTGGGAT
>JADZAX010000007.1 GCA_020852405.1 Verrucomicrobiales bacterium | reverse complement strand
TTACACCAGAAAGGCGAGGTGTATGCGCGTTCCTCAATGCCTAAGGGGATCTCCTCTTCGAGCTTGGCGCCGTTTCGAACAGCGTCGAATGTAGTCCTGCGAGGTGTCGTAATCTTGAGGACGTGAGCGTAGAATATTTCAAGGCCATTCGGATCGAAAGCGTATTCTGCCCAGACCACCATCAGGTCCGTGTCGCCGATGATTAGTTCTCCTCCCGGCATAGCAATTCGCCTAAGTTCACCATGGTGGCGAGGATTCATGGGCAGATCATGGGGTCCTTACCCCAACTGAGGATAAGGAGTTCTTGCTAAATCTGTCGAAATACTCTGTTGCTTTTCGGCGCGGACGTTTGTGGGGAACGCGGAGGGGAGATGCTCTCGGGCTGGGCGCGCCCAGCTTTCGCATCCTTGCCACGTCTGTTATTGGAAAACACACCTGGTAGCGCACATTCTCTACTGGCCCTTTGGCGGGATCAGGAAGGATGGAATGAAAAAGCAAATTTTTAGCGACGGAAGCCTCAAAAGCCCAGAACATAAAAAGGACGCTCCAATTTGGACTGTTCTTTTGGCGGCCCGTGCCGGAGGCCTGACTGACGCACTCCAGTGAAATGGCACTGGAAATACGGGCAGAATGGGGCATCCGTAGCCGCTTTCAGGCCATCTCCATGTGCGGTATCTTCGGTTTTGCGGGTTTTCAGGATACGACGCTTCTGCGCCGTATGGGACGGTGTCTTCATCATCGGGGGCCGGATGGCAAAGGCTATCTCGAGGCCGACCGTTTTTCGATGGGCAATGCCCGCCTCTCGATCATCGACCTCGCCGGGGGCGATCAACCGATTTACAATGAAGACCGCACCCTCGCGGTGGTGCAGAATGGCGAAATATACAACTATGTGGAACTGCGCGAGCAGCTGCTCGCCCGGGGCCATGTCCTGCACACGCACTGCGACACCGAGGTGCTGGTTCATGGCTATGAAGAATGGGGGAAAGACCTCGTGCAGCGTCTCAATGGCATGTTCGCCTTTGCGGTCCACGATCTGCGCACCGGGGAGACCTTTTTCGCCCGGGACCGTTGCGGGCAGAAGCCCTTCTACTATTGGCAGGGCGGGGGCAAGTTTGTCTTTGCTTCCGAGGTCAAAGCCATTTTGGAATGCGACGCCGTCGAGCGGGCACCAAACCTCGAAGCCATCGATCCCTATCTCGGCCTGCGGTATGTGCCGGAGCCGCAGACCCTTTTCGCCGGGGTCCGGACCCTCCCGGCGGCCCACACCCTGACCCTCTCCCGTCAGGGTGACGTCCGCATCGAACGCTACTGGTCGGTGCCGCTCCGGACCGACCGGAACTACCTCAGTGACGGGGACTATCTCGAAGCGCTGGACACCAAATTCCGCGACGCGGTGCGTCTCACCATGCGCAGCGATGTGCCGGTCTCCAGCTACCTCAGCGCCGGGGTCGACAGCAGCCTGATCACGGCGGCGGCCCTGGAGTTCAACTCAGACCTCCATACGTTCTGCATCGGATTCAACTCTTCGATCGACGAGACCAAGGACGCGGCGGAAACCGCCCGGCTCCTCGGCACCAACCACCGGGAGATCCAGGTCACGCCGGAGGATTTCGAGCGCCTCCCCCGGGTCGTCTGGCAGATGGACCGCCCGGTGGGCGACGCGCTCATCATCGCCTTTGACCGGCTCGCCGCGCATTGCTCGGAGGATTTCAAGGTAGTCTTGGGGGGCGAGGGAGCCGATGAAATGTTCGCCGGCTACCAGTTTCACAAGATCATTCCCCTGATCGAACGTTACCGGCGTCTGATGCCCGGCCCGCTCCACCACGGACTCGCCATGCCCGCGTTCCGGGCCACTCCGGCGAGCGTGCTGGACCGCTTCTTTCATTTCCCGGCCGACCTCGGCCGCCAGGGCAAAACCCGCATCGCGGATTTCCTCTCCGGTTACGGCAGGAAAGGGCTGCGCCATGACTACTTCGCCTTGAAAACACTCTGGAGCCAGGGTGACCGTCTCGGGATCTACGCCGGAGACTTTAAACGGCGCGCCACGGATGATTGGATCCATGCCGAACCGGAGGCGGACCGGACTGGCGGACACCCGTTCCTCGACCGCCTCCTCAAGCTGCAGTATGACGAATGGCTGCAGGACTGGGCTCTGATCCGCCAGGACAAGAACACGATGGCCCACAGCCTGGAAATCCGTCTGCCCTTCCTGGATCACGAATTGATCGAAATGGTCTTTGCGATGCCTCCCCATTTGAAGGCCAACTTCAAGCGGGACAAAATCATCGAACGCCAACTGGCGTTGCGCCGCCTCCCCAAAGAAGTGTGCAACCGCCCCAAAAACCCGTTCTTCTTGCCGATGGATTACTTCTACCGGAACCCCAAAATCCGGGAGCTGATCGACCTGACCCTGAATGAGGACCAGGTGAAAAAGCGCGGTTACTTTGATCCGGCAGCCGTGCGGCGTCTCGTCGACACCATGCAGGCGGGGGAGTTCATCGGCCTGAAGCAGGTCATGTCGCTCGTCATCCTGGAATTGTGGCACATGATCTTCATCGACCGGTCGATGACGTTCGACAGCGGCGGCTGATCTAGAGAGACGAACGGGAGGAAGTATCAACGAACTGGAGCCGCCGGAGCGCGGTGTTGGGCGGCAGTCTCCGCCCGGAGATCCTGCACCGCCCGGTGGGCGGTCTGACGCAGAAAGGCAGCGTGATCACCATCGAGGCCCGCCGGCACGAAGGGGTTCCCGACCAGGCTTTCGCCGAACAAGGATTCAAACCAGACACACCCCAGCAGGTATTTCCCGGCGGGGCTGGCATGATGGCCGTCAAGTGCGAGAGAGTGCGCCTCTCCGGACGATTTCCAGGCCCATCCGGCGTGGAGGGAATGGGACTGGTCCGGAAGCGCGGGGAACTTGGCCGCGGCAAAGTCAAAGGCCTGATCGACCCGGTATCCCCACTCCGGATCAGCGTCAGCGAGAAACATGGCATCACCACTCGGCAAGATCCCCAGTTTGAATTCCTTGGAGAGAGCATGGCAGGCGGCCCGGAGCTGCCCATACATCTCCCGCTGGGTCCGGGGCGTTCCAGCGGCGCTTTTCTGGGTGAACCGGGAATCGTCCACCCGGTAGGCCCAGATCTGATGGACCAGGATCTGCGCCTGCGGGGCCCGTTCCCGGATGTAACGGAGCAGGGTGCCCCCATAGGGAACGTAGGTGGCCGGGTCATGGCTGAGCAGGCTGACCTGCTGGATCGTGATGACATCCCACCGGTCTTTGGTCAGCAGTTGGTGCAAGGAAGCAGTTCCACCGGAATAAGGAGAGCCGGCCTTGCCATCGGGATCGGCCTCATGCTCCGAGACATGGCGCCAATGCCGCTCCAGCGAACAACCGCCCAGATTGGCACGCCCCAGGATAAGCGAGTGTCCCGAGGCCTTGACGAGGTCCGGCAGGAAGGTCAGAGCGTTGTCGGCGAAACTGGTGCCAATGGTCAGGAGACGGACCGTTCCCGGCTCCGAGGCAGACAGCCATGGCACCAACAGGAGAAGACAACAAGCAAACCAAGGAGAGGCCTTGGCGGCGGAGGAGGATTTCATCGGGCTTCATCCTGCCGCAGGGCCATCCGGTTGGCAAGTCTACCGGGAAATCGGCTCCAACAATCCGATCCGCCATGGGAACTGGCCATACCCTTTTTGCTGTTTGTCCTTTTCCAGCATTCCCTGGAAAACGAACCGGAAGTGGTCGGGATCCACGGGCAGAGTTTCATCGTTCCCGGCGCGGATCAATTCGCCATGACTGACGTTGTCGGTCCATGCCTCGACACCCGCTGCCGGACGGATGTTCGCCTTCCCGGCAAAGGGATGATCCTCGGTCTCAGCCAGCGGTCTCCACGGCCCATCCAAGCGATCGGCCAGGTAGGCTTTGTAATGGCGGCGCCCGTTCTGCTCGACAAGCGTCAGGTAGCGGTCGCTCCCTTTGAGATGGTAGGTATGACTCGCCTCGAAAAATCCCCCGGCCAGGGCGACCTCACAATGATCGAACCCATGGGGAAACCGGTCCCGCTCCGTCCACAGCCGCCACATTCTGCCATCGAGACTGGTGAAAAACAAATAGGCCCGGGCCTTATCACAAATGACCCAGTAGTCCAGCCCCCCGACGGTTCGGGGATCCCCGGGGCCGCCATCAAGCAGGGGCTGAACCGGTGACCAGGATTCCGGATCGGCAAGATCGCTCGTTGTGGAACAGGCCACCCACATTTTCTTGACCCCGGGTATTCCCACTTGGCAGATCAGGCACCATTTCCGGTGGGGAGTAAAGTAAAAGACCTGGGGAGCGCAGCAGTATTGGCTGTCACTGATCTGCAACAAGGTCCGCCTGGCTCCGTTGGCCTCTTCCCAATGCTCAAACGAGCAGTATTCGATCGCGGTCCGGTCCGGCAATTTGACGGTCATGAAAACGTGCCATCGGCCATCATGGAAGACCACAGTGGGATCTTTCTGGGCTCTGCTCGGCTCCACGTCGCGGTGCTCGGGGGAAATCAACGGCGCGCGGTATTCCCATTGGGCAGGGAGAGTCAGGGAGGCCTCACCAGATTCCTGAGCCTGCAGGACAACAAGCAGGTCCGACGCCAGCACTGCGGAAAGAGAGACCAACAGGGCAGGGAGCAGGTTCATTGCAAACATTTTACACCGGCGAAGCCGTGGACAACAGCCGTTCCCTCAACGCGTCCGCTTCAGCTCAAACTCGCGTCCGGCCAAAGCCTCTTTGGCAAATACTCCCCAATACGGCGTCGGGGTGTAACTCCAATCGGAAATCATGACCGGCGTCGCCTTGGGATGGAGGCACCACCCGGTCCAGTTGAGTCGGTGTTTCTGGACAAAACCGAGCATGTCGGGCACCCAGGTGTAGGGGTCCTCCTGGGCTTCCGAGGGAATGAAGTCCATTTTTTGAATGTCGGCTCCGACTTCCCCGAGGAAGATGGGATGGACGGCCGCGGTTGCCATGACCTTCGCTTCCCAGTCCGTGTGCCAGTTGTAGGTGTGCCAGGAATACATGATGCCGTTCCCGGTGGTGTCCTCCAGCGCGTAGCCCCGGGTGATGCCCGAGAGATCATTGCACCAGAAGAGGCCGCCGGCGATGACGATGTTGCGCGCTCCGGTGGAGCGCACCGCATCCAGCAGGCCCTGCATGCCGACCGACTCGAATCCCTGGTTCTTCTTTTTCTCTGCTTCGGAGAGGAAAGCCGATTCATCGGCACCCTCCTTCTCGCCGACGAATCCCCCGTTTTTCCAGACCTCCCAGGAAATGTCGTGGGGTTCGTTGAAAAGGTCGAACAGCACCGCGGGATGATTCTGGTATCGCTTCGCGCAGTCCTTCCAAAAAGCCGCGTGTTCGACCGTCGGAGCTCGAAAGCGATGCAGATCGACCACCACATAAGCGCCCCGGTTGGCGGCCAAAGTGATGATTTTGTCCATCGTCGCCCGGTAATCAGCACCCCCATCCTTTTGGTACGGACTCTTCCCGTACCAAAATGCCTCATTCATCGGCACCCGGACACAATTCGATTTCCAATCGTCAATCGCCACCACCACGGATTTCACAGGCTGCCTGTCCTGGGGCAGGGTTTCCAGTCCCCCGGCATTGACCCCTTGGAGCCAGACTTCCTTGCCCCCGGAATCCTGCAACCGGTTCCCGACAGCGCGGAGTGGTGAGGGCCACTTGGCCTGATCCGGTGCTTCGTCCGGAACGTGCCTCGCCTGGATTTCCTGCTCCCGTTTTCTGGCCTCAGCAATCAAGGGTGCGGGATCTGCCGGTTTGAGCACAATGTCATCAAGGTCAAAGGTGCCGGCCTCGACCTGGAACAGGCTGGGCATCATCACCAAACTCAGTGCTCCCTCCGGCACCAGGAAGCGGTGACTCCGGTCCACCCAGCCTGCGGTATCCTTCTGGGAGTATACCGGGGGCGGCTTCTGGGAAAGGCTCTTTCCATCGGTCCCTTGGAACTCCAGCATGATCCGCGCGTCGAACCACGGGGACTGGCCCTTTTTCAACCCGGTGATCCGCTGTCTCCAGGTCAGTTCCAAGGCCGCTGTCCCGGCAGGGAGATCAACGATGCGGTAGGCCATGATTTGTTTGCCGGGGGCCGGTGAGGTCAGGCGCAGAAAATGGGTTCCCTCCTCCTCCGGCCAACTTCCCCCTTCCTTGACCCGCCCCCAATCATCGGGCCAGCCATCGGCTTTCCGGTCCGTTTCGAATCCGCCGTTGGAAATCAGCGATCCACTTGCTTTCAGAAGGGCCGCCGCTTTCTCCCGCCGGTTCTGGGCGGTGAGTTTCTCCTTGGCCTGCCTTTCCAGAGCCGCCGCCTTGGCCTCCTCCCGGATCGGGGCAGGATCCACCGGGCGGAGAACGACATCATCGACATCCATTTGACCGGCCTCCACCTGGAAGAGACAGGGCATGAACTTCAACGTTCTGGCACTTTCGGGAACCAGAAAACGGACCTCTTTCTCCACCCACCCATGGGTGTCCTTGCCCGCCGACGGCGCGGCAGGAGCCGGACCCTGTTTCTCCCGGCCGGCATTGAGAAACTCCAGCAGAATTCGGGCATCGAACCAGGACTGCGCGCCGACCCTGAGACCGGTGATCCGCTGCTTCCACGAAAGGGACAGAGCCCCCACTCCCTCCGGAAGGGGAATCTCCCGGTAGAGCATGACCATGGTACCGGGCCGGGGCCTCTTGAGGCGCAGAAAATGGTTGTCGTTTTCAGTCACCCATGAACCGTCAGGCTCCACACGGACCCAGCCATCGGGCCACTTGTCGGAATCGGCATCCGCTTCAAAGGTGCCATTGGGAATCAACTCCACGACGGTTTCCGCCGCGAGAATCCGACCCGGGATCAGGATCAAGGCCAGGGAAAGGATCCAACCCAGCAAAGGCAGCGGGAGGGGCAGGCACGGGCATTTCTGAAACATGGAGGTTGGGAAGGGATCGACCGGAGCAGCCGAGCAATATCAGTCAGAATTCTTTTCGCTCCACCCTTTTGACCGTAAGCGTCACGCGCAGCTCCGTTGAAAATCACTCGACTTGGCGCGGGAGCGGTCCTTCTTTTTCGGTTTGTCCGGCTGGCTCGCGTCAACCCATGCGGCAGGAGCAAGTGTGGCGTAGTCCTTCGCCGACATCTGCGGCATTCGTGTGAAGACGTCCCGCAGGTATGCGAACGGGTCAATCCCCCGGCGACGGCAGGCTTCGATGACGGTGAACACGATGGCGCTGCGCTCGCCGGCCTCCGCGTCCCCGATGAAGAGCCAGTTCTTCTTGCCCACCGCGGTAGGGCGGATCGCGTTCTCGACCTCGTTGTTGTCGACCTCGACGCGTCCGGCCTGGAGGTAAACCTGGAGGCCGTCCCATACGCTGAGCGTGTAGTGGATCGCCTTGCCCATCTGGCTCTGTGGCAGATGACGCCGTTTCTTCTTCCAGTGTCCCAGGATCGCTCCGATGCGATCGACGATGGGGCGACTTTCAGCTTGTCGGGTGACCGCACGCAGTTTGGCGCTCACACCACGCTGGCGCAGTCGTTCTTCGATGGCATAGAGATGACCGATGAGACGCACCACGAGCAACGCATCAGCCCGGTGCGCTCCGGTCTGGCTTGCCTCGACGAACTCGCGCCGGGCATGTGCCCAGCACGCCGCCAGAACGAGCGGTTGGCCATGCCGTTTGGCAAAGGCAGGGTAAGCGCCATATCCGTCGCACTGGAGGATGCCCCCGAAGTCCACCGGGAGGATCTTTTCCAGTACCGTCGCCGCGCGCGTGGTCGCCCAGTGGAACGCCGCATCCCCACCGGGGCGCTTGACCACCCAAAAGTAACCATGCTGTGCCCGGCCGCTACCGGCCAGAAGATACTTGATCACCGTCTCATCGATTTGGGCGTAGTCATCGTCGAGGATGCCGCCGAGGATGATCTGGTAGATAGGGCGCAACCACTCGGCCGCCAGATCCACCCAACGGGACATGTCCTGTCGCTTCAGATCGATGCCGTGCCGCCAGCGGGCAATCTGCTCCTGCCGGTGGAGCGGCAGGTGGTCGCAGTCTTTCGCCGTGAGGATCGCGGCCAAAAGACCCGGCCCCGCCTTGCTGCGCTCCAGGATGGTGGGCAGTTCCGCGATGACCGGCGGGCGATGCGGCTCGTCGCGCCGCACATAGCGGCGACGGACGATCCGACGGCACACGTAGCGAGGTGGTTCGTAGTCGAGTTGCTTGGTAACCTGTTCGTCGATCTGCCGCCAGGCTTCGGGTTCGGCGCGCACTTCCTCCGGATCGAGGACGATGTCGACCGAGGGCAGCGAGTCGAGGAGCGCATCGGTGATGCCTCCCTTGGATTTGCGTTGGCGCGATGGCTTCGCCGGGCTGGTCGGGTCAGCCTCCCGGGCGCCGAGGGCGTCGCCGGAGGCTGCGGGCTTTTTTGCCTCCTCGCCCTCCAAGGCGAGCAGCAGCTGTCCGGTGTCTAGTTTTTCACTGCTCGCTCCGAAGACCCGCCGCACAAGCAGGTCGATCTTTTCGCGCAGCAGTTTGATCTCCTGCGCCTGCCTCGCGTTCTCCTTCCGCAGCGCCTCGTTCTCTTCGGTAAGGCGGGCTTCCAATGGCGTCATCTCAGGCATCGTGGCGTGGGATTTTTAACCACAACTCTCGCCATTGTGCAAGTGATAGGATGACGGTGCTTCAACTTTCCCTCTGATACCACGGCCGCATCGTCGCGCGGTGCATGTCCACTCCATCGGTGAGCAGGGAAAAGGCCTCCGCGGTGAGCCGCAGCTTGCTCGTCCCGGGTTCGGAGGCCCGCGGCCAGAAGAAGGTCCCACGCTCCAAACGTTTCGTCAGAAGCCAAAGACCGCTCCCGTGGTGAGTAGGCCGGGGGAATTTCACCCCCGGCCTCTCTTAGAACCGTACGTGACACTCTCGCGTCATACGGCTCCCATTATCCGGCCGTCGGCTTGCTCAATTTAACCCAATGAATGAACAACTCAGGGGTTCGCTGCGCTACGCGTCCTAACCAGTAAACGCTTTTGCGTTTGTGTCTGGCCAAGTTCTTGTATTTGCGGCGTGCCCATCGTGCCAGCTTCAGGTCAACCAATTCATACACCTTTCTCATCTCCGTCGGATAAAAACCTCCGTAGTAGTTCCACCACCCTCTCAGGATGGGATTACAGAACTCCGAAAGTTCTTCTATCGTCGCCTGGGTCTGCCTTTGCAGGTTCCAGCTCTTGATCGCACTCCGCATACGCTTCGCGGCGTCCGGACTGACCGCAGGTACGAAGCTCGTGAAACGCACTCCTTTCCTGCTCATCGCTTGCCGGGGCCGAAAGGCGAACCCGAGGAACGTGAACTGAATCTCAGCATAGGATTCACTCCGATTGCTGTCTTTGCAGTAGACGATCTTGGATTTATCGGGATGCATCTCCAGTCGACATTCGGCGAGCCGCTCGCCGATCCCTGCAAGAAGCCTCTCGGCTTCCTCTCGGTTTCGACAATGGACCACCGCGTCGTCGGCATAACGTGCAAATGGACAGGCCGGATGTTTCCGGCGCATCCATGCGTCGAAGCAGTAGTGCATGAACAGATTCATCAGCAGCGGACTGATCACCCCTCCTTGCGGAGTGCCGATGCTACGGCTACATAGCTCACCGTCAACGGATTGAACGGAAGCCGTCAGCCATCGCTCGATGTAGAGGATAATCCACTTCGATTTCACATGTTTGCGCACCGCTTTCATGAGCAGTTCGTGATCGATATTGTCAAAGGCTCCTTTGACATCGAACTCGACCACCCAGTCATACCGCCAACACCGTTGACGCGTCACAGCCACTGCCTGCTTGGCAGACTTGCCGGGACGATACCCATAAGAGTCCGCATCGAAGGCGAGGTCTAACTCGGGTTCCACATGGAGCTTGACGACCATCTGGGCCACTCGATCCGCAATGGTGGGCACACCCAGAACCCGAACGCCTCCCTGCTTCTTGGGGATTTCAACCCGCTTTACCGGTGGTGGAAAATAGGTGCCCGAAGACATCCGATTCCATATCCGATAGAGGTTGTTCGCCAAATCGGCTTCGAATCGCTCGATCGTCTGGCCGTCAACTCCGGGACCTCCCCGGTTGGCCTTCACCAACTTGTAGGCCTCCCATACGGACCGCTTGGAGATTTCAAACGGCTTAGCCGGTTTCATAGGGTCCTCCCTGCTTTCAGGTTGTCCCATTTCCCCGGTTGGATAACGCAGCCCCTTCGCTCCTCCCCTATTACGGGAGACTCATCGCTACTACGGGCCGCTCCGCCCCTGCTCTCCGCATCGGTATTCCCACTCACGGGGGCGACCGCTTGCAAGTTTCCCTTCTCGTCAGAGAACAAGTTCCCACGTTCCATGCAAGAGCCTGAGTCAAGGTCATGCCGCCTATACACCGGTCGCCGCCCGAGCCGTAAACAGGTGTCGCTCGGACTGGTCCCGGAGCTACTTCGCTCTCCGGTTTTGACGACGACTAAGCTACTTTTCGATGCGTCATCGGCGGTTCGCTTTCGCTCATCTCCTTGATTCATACCTGACGCCTTTTGGGCGCCTTTTCCTTTGTCGCTCACTACCAAGCCCTTTCGGGACCCAGCAGCACAAGGCGGTTTGATGCCAGCCCCTGCAGGCCGACACCGGGAGGCCAGACTCCCATCTCTCACACAGTTCCAATCACTTGCGTTCATGTTCGTGGCACACCGAAGTAGAGGATCTTCAGACGGGTGCGCCGCCGGTTGGTGAAAACAAAGAGCGCGCCACCGCGCACCTCCTCGCCGAGCCGTTCCTGCACCGCCGCATGCAGGCCCTCGAAGCCCTTGCGCATGTCCATGGGCTCCAGGCAGACGAACACTTTCAAACTGCCGGCGAAGCTCAGCATGGCGTCGCGGCGATGGCTCTGAGCAACTGCACCGCGAGGCGCGCCTGTCCCGGATGGCTCAGCTCCATCGTCGCACCGCCGGGGAGCCGAACCAGGATCGAAGTGTCGCCCGCAGGCTCCACGGTGGCCTCCAACCACGATGCCGAGGGGATCGGCGGCGAAGACATCCGAGATCGGCGCGTCGGCGGCAGGCTTCCATGCTTGCGACGCCAGGCCGCGAAGGTCTGATACCTCACGCCGACAATCTCTGCGAACCGCGGTCCGGACAGGCCGCTGCGTTCAAACTCCCGCACCAGTTCCACCTGACATTCCACCGGCACCAATACGCGCCCGCCCGCGTCGCTCTTCAAAATGA
>JADZAX010000006.1 GCA_020852405.1 Verrucomicrobiales bacterium | reverse complement strand
GACCGCCCTCTGTGTCTCCGCATTGCTGGAACTGCCCCAGGAACAGATCCGGCCGGGCGTGGCTCCCTCTCTGGAGTTGGGCGAAGCGTTTCTGTTGGAAGAATTGCCCAAAGTCCGCCGCGGGAGCGCTGACGCGATTTACAATGTCTGGACCCATGCCTACGGGCTGCAGGCCCTGGTGAAAATGCATGCGGAGGCCGGACAAAAAGGGGACACTGAGAGACAGCGTGAGATCCGTCGTGTCGCTCTGACCCAGATCGATTTGTTAGGCCGCTATGAAAGCGTCAACGGAGGCTGGGGATACTATGATTTCGAGGTGGGGTCGAAACGTCCGGCTTCCTCCGCGATCAGCTTCACGACTGCCACGGTGCTGATCGCCTTCCATGAGGTGGAGACCCTTCCAGGAATCGATGTCCCCGATGCCATGGTGAAGCGCGCCATCGATTCCATCAATCGGCAGAAAAAGCCGGATCACAGTTATCTCTACGGCGAATATCTGAAATGGCAGCCTGTCCGGGGCATCAATACTGCCGGGGGCAGCCTCGGCCGGAGCCAGGCCTGCAATCTGGCGCTGCGACTCTGGGGAGACACCGGCATCACTGACGATCTGGTGGTCGAATGGTTGCACCGCCTGAGGGATCGGAATGGTTGGCTCGACATGGGCAGAAAACGTCCTGTTCCCCATGAGAGCTGGATGCAAGTGGCGGCCTATTTTTACTATTACGGCCATTACTACGCCAGCCAATGCCTCGAACTGCTGCCCGTCGAGCAGCGGCCTCCGCTGCAGTCCGATCTCGCGGCCATTCTGCTGGCACGGCAAGAGAAGGACGGATCCTGGTGGGATTTTCCCTTTTATGACTACCATCAACCGTACGGAACAGCCTTTGCCCTGATGACACTGCAGCGATGCCTGCCAGCGGGGAAATAGTGCTTTCCTTGAATCAATCTCCCGGGGTTATTTCTGGGCGAGCCATTCGCGGACCACACCGAGATCGCGCTGGTGGGCGTCGCGGAAAGATTTGAGCACAGCCGGATCTTTGGCGTCTCCTTTGAGATACTCGACATGCAGCGAAATCGGCCCTTGGTAGCCTGATTCCATCAGCATTTTGCCATACGCCGGATTCACCTGGCCTTCTCCCAGCGGGCAGGTCTCGATTTTGCGTCCGACCCATTTGAAATCTTTCAAATAGGCTGCTCCGATATGGTCGGACACCAATTGGAAATGAAGAGGCCAGGAAAGCCCTCCTTCCACCGTGGCATGCAGGATATCAAAGGCGAAGGAAAACTGCCCGGGGGGATAGTCCCGCATCATGGAATAGACATCCCACACCGGGGCGCCCATGTAATCCTTGCCGGAGTGGTTTTGAAACAAAGGCTGGATTCCCAGCTCCCGGCTCAGGGCCACGAGATCTTTGATTTTCGGTTTCGCGGCCTCCAACTGGGGCCAGATCGGCTGCTTGAGATCATACTTGGTGACCCCCATGCGGAAGCGCTTGATGCCGAGTTGGGCGGCGGTCCGCAGCACGGATTCGGTGTGCTGTTCGGCGCTGACTTCGGTGATTCCCGAAGTGAGGATGGTCATTTCGAGACCCTGCTTTTTGAGGGCTTCGACGAACTTGGGAAGTTCGTCCGGCACCCGTTCCGGCTCGATGTGGCCTTTCGGACGGATCGGAGCTTCGATGCCATCGACTCCGACCTCGGCGGCAACACTGGCGATGTCGTCAAAGGACAATCCCTGCAGGTGTTTGCTGAAAAAGCAGAGTCGGTTGCGGGGACTACCAGTGGCGGCCTTCAGCGGGAAAGCTCCGGCGAGGGCGGAGGCAGAGAGACCGTGGAGAAACGTGCGGCGGTTGGGCATGGCGCCAGTGTGATCACGTCCCCGACCGCTGGCAAGCGGCGTGTTCAGGGAGGTCAGGACAAAAGACCACAAAAAAGGCGCCCGTCATCCGACAGGGCGCCTTTCCAAAAATCGGGAATTTAGAACGGCTCCGGCTCAGAAGCTGATGACCATGTCAACCGTGAAGCGGTCTTTCATGAGTCCTTGTTCCTTGTCGGTGAGGGGAAATTCCCACGCGAAACCGAGGTCCACAGGACTGTCAGGAATGCGGATGCGGAAGCCGAGAGCGGCGGTCACCAAATTGCGGTTTTGGCCGGCATTGCTGGCACCCCAGTTGACCAGGTCCCCGCCTTCACACGCAATGACCGAGGGCAACGCCCCACCGAGATGAGGCTGGAACCGGGATCCTCCGTCGCCTTCATTCATGACATTGAACCAGTTGACCTCGAACAGGGGATGAAACCAGTCGGTCACTTTGTAGCTGACATGGGCGCTGGTGTAAAAAATGGAACTCTCGGTGTCGTTGTCGATCGGAAGCTTGAAGCCCAGCTGATGGGACAATTGGAGGTTTCCGAAATGCTTCAGGGTGGCGATGGAGGGGATGATGACGCCGTCGCCTTCGCCCTGCCAAGCTTGCTCACTCCCCAGAGGGATTTCGTAAAGGAGTTGAACGTTGGAGGCGAGACGCTGCTCCGGCTCATAGAGCCAGGCGTACTTCAAGCCAGCGGCCACGTTGGCCCAGCCGTTGGTTTCTTCCAGCGTGTGGTCTGGATCAAAAACGATGTAGCCATCCTTGGTGGCATTGATGGAAAGGCGCTCATTGATGGCGATTTCAGCCTGGATGGCATAGACCTGATAGTCGCCTCCCAAGGGAACCTTGCCGATCAAGGTGTCAACCACATCGGGCATGCGATTCTGGATGAAGATCGGATGGATCTGGGTTTTGGGGATGGCGAGATCGAAATGGGTGGGATTCGAAATGGGGCGAATAGTGTCGGCCCATGGGTCCACCGGGGTGGTCTCGACCACCGCTTTGGAGAGATCCAAGTCACCCGCATGGAGTGGAGTGGATCCGAAAGAAAGCAGCGTGATGATTCCGGTCAGGAAAGCGGTGTGTGTAATTTTCATGGCTGAGACCGGAATAGCCTTTGAGTGGATACAGGTCAAGGAAAACCGCTTAAATAAATCTCCTTAATTATTTGCATATTAATTGCTTATAAAACGCCCAATACTGATCAGAATGGCTAATGGAGGGAAAGTGGTCTAGCTTGAAATGGTGATCTTCAGATATTAGTGATTCTAACTTTAGATGGCGATAGGAGAGCCCGTTGAGGAGGGGGCTCCGTGTTGGAACCGTCCGGATCGACGCGTGCAGGGAACGCGCCCCTATTGCATGGCAGGGGTTTTCGTGCCGGGCTCCGCTGAAAAACGGAAACCGGTTCGGCATGCCAAAACCAAAAGAGCAGGGGATCAGGCCCGCTTTTTGGTCAGCATGATCTCGTTGCCTTCAGGATCCGCGCACATGGCGAGATGGGCGGGCTCCTCTGGCGTGTCCTCAGGGGCGCGCAGGACAGTGCCTCCGGCAGCGAGGAGCGCGTCACAGCCGTCGAAAAGATCCGGAATTTGAAAGCTCAGGCCGGTCCACGTTCGTTTTCCTTCGCCGCCGCTGTGAATGCCGATCAGGCCTCCGGCAATCCGGATTTCAGCCATGATCTCTGAATGCCGAAGCACTTCCGCGCCGAAAACAGATTCGTAAAAGGCAACGGCTCTGGGGAGATCGGCAGCCCAGATGATGTATTTGAGTTTCTCGACTGGCAGTGGCATGCCGCAACCTGCCTTATAAACCAGGTTCTTCCAGTAGTTTGGAAGAAACAAAAATCGGAGCCCCGAAATCTTCGAAATCGTTGATCTGATTCATCGTTTCAAGCGTTTTGCAGAGCGGGTGTTTCTCCAAGGGGAGGACCCGAAAAGTGGAGGTGCTACCCACCTTTTTGGACGCCAAGGGGGTATAAGGAGAACTGCTGCCCGTGTTGTGCAATGTCCAATGCATGACGTAAGCGTAGGTTTTGTCTCCAGCCGGAGAGGTCGTCAATTCGATCCCTTTGAGGTTTTTTCGGACGTCCGTCGCATTGAGGATCTCATATTTGAACACCGAGAAGGAGTCCGTGTAGTCCATTGTTTTCGGATCGGCGATTTTTGATTTGGCGATCAATTTCAGCTTCATCGAAACGTTGGTGACCTTCCTGAGATCGACCTTCAGGCCGGCCAGCGGGGAGGTTCCGGTTTTTTGGGGAGGCTGGACAGGGCCTTCCGACTGGCGCGAGGCGAAACTCCGGTCTTTCTCGAATGTTCTGATGCTGGCAAGCGACCAGGACGCTGCCGAGCGCGCCCAGTTGCGCGCCTTGGTGGGCATCGGATGCTCCCCGTCTCCCTTCTGGGTGTTCGGCATAGGGCAGACAGGTCGACTGTTGAAAAAACTGTCCACGCCCTGCCGTTCGGAAATCGGCGCCATGATTTCCTGGAGTTTCCTAACCGATTTGTCTTGGAATTCCGACGATTTTTTGTCATCCCTCGCATCCGGAGGACCGATCCAGAGGACTTTCGCTCCCCGTGAGGCCGCCGTGTCAATGCACTTGCGGGTCAGTTGAAAAATCTGGGTAGGACTGTCGGAAACCAGATCGACTTCGAAATTGGTGCCTGCTTGAAAGATGAAGATATCGGGATCGAAAAGATTGACATATTCCTCCACGGTGTGCGGTCTCATCGAGACCTCCGTCCAGGCTCCGGTTGACTCTGGCTCGGCAGCAGGGCGGTAGATGCGGGTCAGGACTGGCGATTTCCAGAGGCCGTTCCAGTAATAGGGGCTACCGTTTTTGACAGCGTGGTAAAGCACTTCGTACCCTCCAAGGGCGATCTGGCTTTGGAACTCTTCGCCGAATTCAGTGTGGCTTTGGGAGTCGCCCAGCACAAACACCCGCTTCATCCGGTTTCCAGAGCGGGGCACGGCGTTCAGTTCGTCCATGATTGGAGCGACCAGCGGAGGAGGGTTGTGCGTTATGGAGGTGCTTGGAGTGGAGGGAGGCTTGGGAGGCGCGGGTTGGGTGGGGCGGCTGAAAAGGTTTTTGAAGAACTTTCCCACATTCCCGTTTCCACTGGACGGGGCTTCTCGCTTTTCAATTTTGGCATTGCCATATTTGGCCTGCCCATGCGCTGCAGATTGCGCGGCAAATGAAAAGCACAGCACCGCGAACACGGTGGTGAGGACATTGAAAGATGATTGGTTGGAAAAAAGGAGCACTGACTTTGCTGCAGGGATACGCAAGGGATGCGGCCTCTTTTTCAAGAAATCTGAATCTGGCATCCTCTCGATGAAACCAGACTGAAACGCCCCCCCATTTGACTCATGAGGAGTAGCCTTTCCGCGACAACAGTCAAGCCGCACATTACGCCCAATTGAATTATTCTTACAAGTGGTTTAAAATCAACCGGGAAGGGGGATGTGGAGGGCGGCGCAGAGCAGGCTCGTGAGGAAGGCCGTTACCCCGAGCACGATCAACATCGGCGTCCATCACGTCCGGGCTTCGGTCTCCGATAGGCCGCCCATTTTGGCAAAAATCCAGAATCCGCTGTCGTTCATCCAGGATCCGATGAGAGAGCCCCCTGCGATGGCGGTGGCGAGGTAGACTTTGGAAAATCCGATGTCAGTCGTGCCGATCATCGCCGCAACCATGCTGGAGCCGGTGATCATGGCGACCGTGCTGGAACCCTGGGCCACTTTGAGCAAGGCGGCGAGCAGGAATGCCAGACACATGATCAGCATTCCTCCCAGCGGGGCGCCGGACGTGTCGCCGCCATTGAAAATCGACTGGATGGCGCTGCCAATTTGGGCCTCTTTCAGCATCGCTCCGAAGGCTCCCCCGGAGGCGGTGATGAGGATGATCAGGCCGGCACTCATGAGGGATGTTTCCACGGTGCGTTCAAGATCTTTGGCGGTAGGGCGGCGTTGACGGATATAGACGATCGCAGCCAAAAAGGCCGAGAGCATCAGGGCCAGGCTCGGATTGCCCCACACGGCGGAGTAGCGGTTCCATGCTGCCAAGGGCGTTGCCGAGTCCGCGAGATAACTGTCGAGGAACGCCTTTTGGGCAGCCTCCCCTTGCACCGCAGGACTGGCGGCAACCAGAGCGCTCTTGGCCGAGGCTTTCGCGAAGTGGTCGAGGATCGTGTTGGAGGATATCAGAAGCACCGGCAACAGGATCGGCAGGAGGGAGACAAACAATCCCGGGAGAGCCTGCGGAGCGGCGGGCGGAGCCACTTCCGCGTCGTGCTCCAGGACCTCTTCCCCGGGCAGGGCTCGCATTTCCAATGGCATCCGGCGGTCCAGCCAGACAGAAAATGCCAGCCCGGCAGCCGCGGTCGGAATGCCGACCAGGATGCCTCCCAGCATCATGGCTCCCAGGTTGATGCCGAGATTCCCCGCCATCGCAAGGGGGCCCGGGGTGGGGGGCACCAGGGTGTGCGTCACCGCGCCGCCGGCGGCAATGGCCAGCAGGTAGAGCAAGTAACGCTTTTGGGTGCTGCGGAAAAGGGACCGGGCGAGGGGAACGAGAAGATAGAAGACGGTGTCAAAGAAGACCGGAATCCCCAGGACAAAGCCGCTCGAAGCCAGCGCCAGCGGGGCTCGGCGTTCCCCGAAAATCCCCAAACAGGCTTGGACGATCCGTTGGGCGGCTCCGCTGAGCATCATGCATTCTCCGATGATCGCGGCCATGCCGATGACGATGGCAATTTTGCCGGCGTTCACTCCCAGCGCTTCCGCGACCCGGGACACCTTGGAGGACAGCTCGCCCGGAGCCAGCAGGCTGACCACCATCGCGGCCACGATGAGGGCGACGAAGGCATTGAAACGGGCTTTCACAATCAGACCGACGACGATGGAAATGCCGATGGCGAGAATGGTCATGGAATACCACCCAGGGATGGAGGCGGCATTCTCAAGGGCGGCGATGCAAAAATTCATGGCGCGCAGACTGGCAGTTGGGCTCCGCCTTGTAAAGCCTAAAGCCACCCGGAATGCGCGAGGCGCAAATCCGCTCGGGGAGGGTCCAACCCTTCAATCCCCGCTGGCATCGGGCGTGCGGGAACTCAGAAGCATCGCCATCCCCAGGCCGATGAGCAGGGCCAGTCCGGCAAGATGGAACGGGAGGTTTGGAGCTGTGTTCCCGATTTCCGGCCCGAAGCATCCGCAGGCGATTTCCAATCCTCGCGCCCAGGCACTGATCAATACGGCGGAAAACAGCAGGCCCGCGATGATCACCCAGACGGTGGCTCCCCGCCACCAGATCCCCGTGAGCAGGCAGAGTCCGGTCACGATCTCAAAGGCCGGTAGGAAAAGCGCGACGAAGGCAATCCAAGGGTCTCCCAGCAGTTCGAAACTCCGCAAGTTGTCCGAAAAGGCAATTGGATAGAGGCATTTGGCGATCCCAGACCAAAGAAAGAGAGAACCCATCCCGGCCCGGGCGAACCAGAGCCACCGGCCGGCAGGCAGGAGGGGCTGGTTCATGAAGTCGTGAGGTTTTTCAGTTTCTGGTAGGCGGAGAGGGCGCGGTCCCGTCCCTCCGCCAGTCCCACGATGGGATCGGGATAGGACTGACCGCGTTGCAGTCCCGCCGCCCGCCAATCGAGATCGGTGGCGGTCCAGGGTTCGTGGATCAAGTCTGTCGGCAGCGCCGCGATCTCCGGCAACCATTGCCTGACATAGGCGCCCAGGGGATCGAATTTCTTGCCCTGCAGAACGGGATTGAACACTCTGAAGTAGGGAGCGGCATCGGCCCCGCAACCCGCCGTCCACTGCCATCCCAGCGTGTTGTTCGCCAGATCGGCATCCACCAGCGTGTCCCAAAACCAGAGCGCTCCCTCCTGCCAGGGCTGCAGCAGGTGCTTCACGAGGAACGAGGCCGCAATCATTCGGACCCGGTTGTGCATCCATCCCAGCGACCACAGTTGGCGCATACCGGCATCGACGATCGGGTAGCCGGTCCGGCCCCGTTGCCACGCGGTGAGGAGCGCTTCGTCCCGGCGCCACGGGAAATGGGCAAACTCAGGTCGCAAAGGCTCCACCGGAGTGCCGGGGAAATGGACGAGCAAATGGAGGGCAAATTCCCGCCACCAGAGCTGGCGGATGACGCCCTCGGCGAGGCTGGCCGCATGCTGGCCGTTCCCGTCGGAGAGTGCGTGCCAGACTTCTCGGGGACTGATCTGGCCGAAATGCAGCCACGGTGAGAGCCGACTGGTGCCATCCTCATCCGGACGGTCGCGGAGGGCCTTGTAATCGGGGGCCGGTCCGGTTGCGAATTGCTTGAGGCGGGCTTCAGCTCCCGCGCGGGTGGGCTCCCAAAATTTTTCCATGGCCCCGGTCCACGGCTGCTGCGGCAGCAATCCCCAGTCTTCCAGGGCTTCGGACCTTGGGCTGATGGAGGGCGCCTGCAGGGCCGACCAATCGATCGGCGAAAGCTGCGGCACCGGGCTTTTGAGTTGGTTTTTCCAGAAAGGGGTGAAAACTTGAAACGGCTTGCCTGCCAGATTCCGGACGGTGGCCGGTTCTCCGAGACCGAAACCGGCAAAGCTTCGCACGGTCACTCCCTGAATTCGGAGACTGTCCTTGATGAGGGTATCCCGGGCGATCGCCGCCGGTTCGTAACGTCGGTGCCAGAGCACGGCCTGGGCTCCTGTTTCACCAACCAATTCTGTCAAGGTCTGCTGACTCGTGGATCGCACCCGCCGCAGCAGCAGCGGGAGGCCATGGTCCCGGGATTGTCGGGAGAGGTCGGCCAAGGCATGGTGCAACCACCACTGGGACGCTCCTCCGGGAGCCCATGCTCCTTCTTCCTCGGGGGCATGGAGGTAGACGAGGATTGGAGCCCATCCTTCCTTCATGGCGTGAGCCAGCGGAGCGTGGTCGGACAAACGAAGATCCTGACGGAGCCAGATGAGGCAAACCGGCGCGGTCGCGGCATCCATGTCTCAGGCGCAAGCGTGGGCCTGCAACACCTCTAGATCCACAAATTCCAGGGTCGATGCGTGGGTCGCTTCCAGAATGACTTTGGGAGCTCTGCCGGCTTCATGGGCTTCGACCCAGCGTTCCACGCAGAGGCACCAGCGGTCCCCCGCAGTCAAGCCGGGGAACTGATACTGTGGAACGGGGGTGGAAAGGTCATTCCCCATCTGTCGGGAAAATTCCAAGAACTCTTCCGTCATCACGGCACAAACCGTATGAATGCCCTGATCTCCTCCGCCTGTGTGGCAGTATCCATCCCGGAAATACCCGGTCATGGGATCCATGCAACATGCTGCAAGTTGTGTGCCCAGAACGTTGAGCGAGCGAAGAGGAATGTTCTCTGGCATTCCGACAGTAATCGTGGATTTCTTCAAATAGGCAAGAGAACAGTTCGCGGAGAGTTGGAAACGGAAACCGGAAAAACTGCGAACCACTCTCTCAGGGCATGAAAAAGCCGGAACGGAAATTCCGTGCCGGCTTCCAAGGGGCCACGCAAAGGCAGCAGTGGTGCTCCAAGATTAAAATTTGAAGCGCATCCCGACGCGAAGAACCTGGTAGGTGTCGACGACATCCTTCTTGCCACTTTCGGGGAAGGTGTAGGTCCAGTCTCCAAAGGCGCCCATGTTGCCGGTGATCTTGACGTCCACGCCGACACCGGCGCGGCCGATCAGGGCATTTTCGGTTCCGTCGTGCAACCCAATGCCGGCGAAGACATAGGGGGACACGATGCTGTTGATGGGGAGACGGAGCACTCCGTCGACGGCGTAATTGCCCAAAGTGGAATTTTTATAATCTGCCCACTGCGCGAGGCCGGAAAGACCAACGTAATTGTTGAAGAAGTAGTCGGCCGCGATACCGCCTCCCATGGAGTTGTCGGAGTCATCGCTGGGCATTAAATACATGGCGTAAGGCTTCACGCTGAGACCTTCAGAGAAATAGCCGCCATCCACATAAGATGGGCCGGTGGTGGCCATGCTGTAGCTGCCAGCGAAAGAAGCTCCAGGGAGAACAAGCAGGAGAAGGGTGAGTAGTTTCTTCATATCAGGACAAGTTTTGATAATTTTACCAAACTTAACAGAAATATCAATTAAAATTTATAGTTTAGAAGTATTAAATAAAAAATGATCCGTTTTTAAAGTTGTCCTGCGGGACCAATTTGGAGAGCATTCCTCCATGATTCGTCTTCGATTCCCGATTTTTGGGCTTCTGCTTGGGGGGCTCCTTCTGTTCACCGGTTTTCTTTTTCCCTGCTTCAGCGCGGAACGTCCCAACATTGTGCTCATCATGTCGGATGACATGGGCTTTTCTGACATCGGTTGCTACGGGAGCGAAATCAATACCCCGAACCTGGATGCGCTCGCTGCGGGCGGTGTCCGTTTCACTCAGTTTTACAACACGTCCCGGTGTTGCCCGACGCGGGCCAGCCTGCTCACGGGTCTCTATCCTCATCAGGCTGGGATCGGTCACATGATGGAGGACAAGGGGTTCGAAGGCTACCGTGGCGATCTGAACCGGCATTGCCTGACCATCGCCGAAGTCCTTCGCGGGTCGGGTTACCGCACCTACATGACCGGGAAATGGCACGTCACCAAGATCGTGAAACCAGGCGGCGAAGCCGACAAGGTGAACTGGCCTTTGCAGCGTGGATTTGACCGCTTTTACGGGACCATCCACGGCGCAGGCAGTTTCTTCGATCCAAATACCCTGACGCGTGACAACACTTACATTTCCCCCTTCGAGGATGCCTCCTATCGTCCGGAGGAGCCCTACTACTACACGCATGCTCTGACGGATCACGCGGTCCGGTTCATTCGGGATCATCGGAAGGATCATGCCGATTCGCCCTTTTTTCTCTACCTGCCCTACACGGCGGCTCATTGGCCGCTGCACGCTCTCCCTGCCGATATCGCCAAGTACAAGGGACGCTACGATGCCGGATACGATGCCATCCGCGCGGCACGTTATGAAAAAATGAAAGCCCTCGGACTCATCGACGCCTCCGCCGAGCTTTCACCTGCCGCCGGCAACTGGTCCGAAGTGGGCGACAAAACATGGGAATCAGCAAACATGGAAGTCTATGCGGCGATGATCGACAGCATGGACCAGGGGATTGGCAAGATCATGACCTGTCTCCGAGAAACTCAGTATTGGGAAAACACGCTGGTGCTGGTCCTCCAGGACAACGGCGGTTGCGCCGAAGGCATGGGCCGGGGGAACAAGAATCCCGCGCCTCCGGTGAGGGCCGACCGGCCCAGTTTGAAACCTCTGGCCGCTGATTTCCTGCAGCCCGACATGATCCCGCGCCAGACGCGTGACGGTTTCCCGATGCGGCAAGGCCTGGGGGTGATCCCGGGAGCCGCGGACACCTATCAGGGGTCTGGTCAAGCCTGGGCCAATGTGTCCAACACGCCCTTCCGTGAATACAAGCACTGGGTCCATGAAGGAGGGATTTCCACCCCATTGATCGCGCATTGGCCGAAAGGCATCGGCCGCCAGGGAGAGTTGGAACGCACCCCGGGGCACCTGATCGATATCATGGCCACCTGTGTCGATGTCGCCGGGGCCACCTATCCTGAGACCGCCCATGAAGGCCAGTCGATTCATCCCATGGAAGGGCGCAGTCTTGTTCCGGCGTTTGCGGGAAAACCCGTCGAGCGGGAGGCCCTATACTGGGAGCATGAAGGCAACCGGGCTGTCCGTGTCGGGGATTGGAAACTTGTGGCCAGTGGCGCCAAGAATCCCTGGGAACTATACGACATCGCCCACGACCGATCCGAGATGCACAATCTGGCTGAGGCGGAGCCGGAGCGGGCGCGGGAAATGGGGGCTCTCTGGCAGGCCTGGGCGGAGCGGTCCGATGTGCTGCCGCTCAATCCATCGTTGCCGCGGAAGAACGCGGGAAAGAAACAGACTCCCCAGTGACACCAGTTTCCAACTGGCTTGGATTGGAGGGAGGCTTGTTTTGCTGCACCGGAATCGGTGTCCTTTTCGGGGGCCATCGTCCGTCGATTCTTTGAAGGGTCACCGCTGCGCCTGACCCGAATGGAACCAGCCCCCAGGGAAGAGCCGCCGACCACGATCTGGTTTTCACCCGGATCATGGGCGCCACTCCCGAGAAGGAAATGCCGGAATAGGCCCGAGTTAATGGGGAGCCGATCCCAGGCTCTTCAGGAAGGCCACCAGATCGAGGAGTTCCTCTTTGCTGAGGGCTTGATCGAGACCGGCGGGCATGAGTGAGACCGGAGAGGGTTCAATCGCGCTGATCGATTGCCGCGGCAGAGAAATCTCCTCTCCGGCGGCATTGACAAGGTGGACGGCGGTGGCGGTTTCCCGCTGGATCAGTCCCATGAGAGGGGATCCCGCGGAGAGCCGTATGACATAGGGCTCGAAATCCCGGGCGAAGGACTCGCTCGGATACAGGATGCTTTCCAAGAGATCCCGGCGCGCGCGGATTTGGCCAATGGTGCTAAGATCGGGGCCGATGGCGCGTCCCAGATCACCCACCCGGTGACAGGTGATGCAGGCGCCTTTTCCGGATTCGTAGACCACTCTGCCCCGGGTGGCGTCGCCGCGGTTCAACTCCGGCTCCAAGGAGGCGAGGCGGGCCTCCCGCTCCACCCCGCTGCGGCGCAGCCGATCGATGACAGGCAGGAATTTCCGCATTGTGGTTGCGGGAAAACGACCGGCCAACCGCTCCAACTCCTCGGGAGGCACATTTCCCAATCCAGGAGATTTGGGAAGGGCCGCGGCAAGGGCATCGCCCACTGCGGGATCGGTCGATTCCGAGAAGGCGGGCAGCAGCACCGGCAACTCCAACGGTCCGGCCAGACTCGTCCGTGCGGCCAGAAGTGTCAATTGGCCTGGCGTCAACCGGGCTTCGCCGAGCAGTCGGCAGGCTTCGAGGCGTTGGGAAGCCTCCTGGGCGGAATCGATCAGACCGAGGAGCAGCTTCCAGGATTCTTCCGTCAAGGCGGTGCCTTTTTGGGTGCCCCCCGCGCGCAAGGCATGAACCCGCTGCAAGGCCGGGCGAGAGACATCTGCGGCAATGGCTTTCAACTGCTCGGCAAAAGGAGTCGTGTCCTGAATGCGTCCGACCACCTGCAGGGCGAGGAGCAGCAGGGGAGTGTCGGAGGGGCCTGAAAGGGTATCCCGAAGCGGGTCGATCCATTCCGGCGCCGTGGTCAACGCCTCCGGGCTGGCGAGGAGGCTGCGATAAACCGAGGCCGCCAAGGTGGCATCGCCGGTGCCGAGCATTTGCGTCAGCAGGGCCGGCATCGGAGGGGTGGAGAGAAAGTGCGGTGCCACCTTTTCGAGGATGGCGAGGTGCGTGGTTTCACTGGCGAGGTGGCCGGCATCCAGCCAGTCACGGAACCGGTTGGCCAGCGCGGCATCCCAGTCAGGGTGGTTAGGGACGATTCCCACAGCGGTTTCCCGGAGCAGGGGATCGGTGGATTCCAAAAACGGGAGCAGGGTCAGCACATCGAGAGAGGAATTTGCCATTTGATCCAGCGCACGGAGCGCAGCCATCTGGCGCAGGGGATTTCCCGGTTCGAGACCGGCTCGGACGGCCTCGGGATCGGCAATCTGGATGAGGGCATAGGTCACCGCGTGCCGGAGAAACGCGTCGGACACTTCCCGGCCGGCGACGCCGAGCAAGGCGCCGACAGCCCTGCCGGTCCCGATACGGCCCAGGAGGGCGGCGGCAGAGCGCTGCACGGCCGGAAATCGACCGTCGCGACAGAGGGCCATCAGCTTGGTTTCCAGATCGCGGTTGAGCTGCCGTTCAAATTTGGCCTCCTTGGGATCATGGGAGGCCAGCGCGTCGCGGGACCGGTTGGCGAGGAGGGCATTGCACGCCGCCTGGCGGACCTCGGAGTGGCTGTCATCAAGTGCTTTGGCCACATGGAGGGTAGCTTCGGTGAAATCCATCCTTGCCAGGGTGAACAGGGCACAGAGCCGGATCGAAGGGCGGATTTCCTGATCGGTGACGAGGGCCTCAAGCACCCCGAGGGAGGGCTCTCCGCGGATCGCCAGCTCGGTCATGGCTTTTTCCCGCACCGCCGCGCTCGGTGAGCCGAACCGGTCAGCGAGTGCCTCTTCGTTGAGTTTGGTCCAATCATCGGACACTCCGAAGGCATCCTCATTGCGATGGGGCAGGCCGGAAGGGCGGATGCGGTAGATCGCCCCGGGGATCTCGGGCTTGGCGGTCTGGGAGGTGGGGCAACCGATCCGGAACCAGCCTCCCGTATCGACCACGAGGAGATCCCCATTGGGGTCCTCCAGCACATCGGTGAGGTGAGCGTCGGGTTGTTCCACGCGGAAAATGGTCTCGGTCAGTCCCGCTTCGTAGGTCGAACCGGCAGGCTGGATCACCGTGCGAGTGACCATCCGGGTGTTGAAATGGGCGACCAGAAGATTGTTCCGCCAGGCCTCGCTCAATCTCCCGGCGCGATAGCGAGTCATACCGGAGACGGCGACATGACCGAAGTTGTGGATTTCAGCAAGCAGGGGACCGCTGCGCGGAAACTCCGAGAGCACGCCGGTCTGATCCGCACGGGGGTAAACTCCTCCCCAGATCCAATGCACCAGGACATCGCCCCGTGGCCGGCCATGAAAGAGGTTCACCGTCCCAAGAATTTCGCCTTCATCGCTGAAGTCGAGTTCCACCGGATTGTCCATGCCCCCGCCCGCGAAGACCTGGACATCGGAGCCGTCGGGGCGGCAGGACCAGATGCGGGCTCCTTTGGCCTCGGAGACCAGGGCCCCGCTCCGGGGATCATGAACGGAATGGCCTTTGCGGCCATGGCACCAGTAAATGCGACCATTGGGATGGAGGAACGGACCGTGCACATCGGCCGCATTGCCGGTGAAATCAAAGCCGGTCACCAATTCCTCCCGGGTTTCGGCCACCCCGTCATCATTCTCGTCCTCAAATCTCCACAGGCCGGGGGGCGACATCACGAAGAGCGAGCCCTGCGCCCAGAGCACTCCCTGGGGAAAGGTCAATCCATCGGCAAAGACGGTTTTCTCATCATACAAGCCGTCATTGTTGAGGTCGGTCAGCCTGACGATGGAGTTGGGTCGTTGCTTCAGGAACTCCTCTTTGGTCAGGTTGAGCCCGGCATTTTCCGCGACAAAGAGCCGCCCCTGGTCGTCGAAGGTGGCCATCACCGGGTGCTTCACCAACGGCGGGGCCGCCGCGACCTCGGCGATCAGCCCCGGAGGCAGTTTGACCGCCGGAGGATGCCAGTCCGGATCGATCGCGGGAAGCGGCACGGGAACTGGTTTGGAAGTGGTCGGTTTGGTTGGCCCGGTGGAAGTCTCGCGACCCCAGACCAGGGTATGCGGTTGCGAGGTCCCGCCTTTCCAGAGATCGTGGGCCGGATCAGCGTGTTGCGAGAAAAAGGCAGTCAAGCGTTCCTGCAGCGCTCCTTTCATGGCCGCGACTTCTGTTCCGGAGTCGGCCATGAGGTTGTGCCGCTCCCCTGGGTCCTGCGTCAGATGGTAGAGTTCATCGTGGCCCGGACCAAAGCGTTCCACATATTTCCAGTCCTCGGTGCGGATGCAGCGCAGTTCCTCATACTCGTAGAACACTTCGTTGGTCCAGTCGGGGGCCGCGGTGGCGCTTTCCGGTTTCAATGCCCCGGCATAACTCCGTCCCGGTGAGCGTTTCCGCTCCGGCCATTGTTCCTCCAGGTCCAGCAGGTCCAACACCGTGGGGAGAAAATCGTAGTTGCTGACCATCCGCGGTTCAACCCGGTCCGCCGCGATGTGACCGGGTTGGCGGAAAATGAGCGGCACCCGCATGGAATGCTCCAGCGCGTTGACCGGACGGGTGTGGTCCCCCATGCCCCAGATGCCGTGTTGGCCTCCGGCCCAGCCCTGGTCGGCGGCAAAGACCACCAGGGTGTTCTGGTCCACCCCGAGCGCCTTGAGCTTGTCGAGCACCGCTCCCACGCCATCGTCCACGGCGCTGACTTCCTCGGCGTAACGGCGGATGGCGGTGATGTCTCCAAAATACTCCCGGTTGTTGTATTGGGAGGGATCAATGACCCCCCGGGGAAAAGACGGCAGGGGTTCTTTCGCATAGATTTCCGTCCAGCGGTTGCCCGAGGGGTTCAGTTGGAGGCGGCTCAGGCCATAGGGCCCGTTGTAAGCCAGGTAGAGAAAGAAGGGCTTGCCCTGCGACTGATCGAGGAATTTCAGCGCGTGCTTTGTCCAGAATTCCGTGAGATGGGTCGGTTCGTTGCGCAGCTTGCCGTTTTCGATGATTTCAGCGTCGCGGAAAGTGGACGTGCTCCCCACCGGCATGGTGATCCAATAGTCGTCAAAACCTTCGTTCGGCTGGGTGTTGTTGCCGAGATGCCACTTCCCGACGAGACCGCAGGCATAACCGTTTTTCTTGAGAATTTCAGCCAGGGAGGTGACATTGGCGATCGTGTTCCTCTGCTCTGGTCCGACCTGGAGCCCGTCGCTGCCGCCGAGAAAATTGTGCACACCATGCTGGGAAGGCATCAGGCCGGTCAGGTAGGTCGCCCGGGTTGGCGAGCAAACCGCGTTGCTGGAAAAGGCCCGCTCAAAGCGCACCCCTTCCTTCGCCATGCGGTCGATCCGGGGCGTCCGGATGTCCGGATTGCCATAACATCCCAGCGTCCAGGCCCCCTGGTTGTCGGTCAGAATGAAGACTACATTGGGAGGCTGCGGAGGCTCAGCCTCCAACCGTGACGGGGGGAACAGCCAAGTGGCGCAGACCATCGTGATCGCGGATAGAACAAAAGGAGGGAGGGGCCGGTGCATCACGATCCTCACTCTCGTTGGAAACCCGCGGGGGGGCAAGTCCGCGCTCAGGGTAACCTGATTCAGCCACCACGGACGCCGGTCAGTGAGACCTGGTCTCAGTGAGGGCCAGCACCCGCGCATAGTGGGCGCGGAATTTGGCCGACAATTCCCGCGCCAGCTCCACTTCCTTCACCTTGTTTTTCGCTTTCAATGCGGCGCCGATCTCATCGCTGGCATGGGCGAGGTCGATGAAGGAGAGATCGTCAAAGGCCTCACTCGCCTCAGCCGGGAACCCCGCTGTGATGAGGGCACGCCAGGCGGAGCGCTGCTCGATATGGCTTTCCACACAGCCGCACCGCATGATGAACCTCAAGGCTCCAAAAACCGGCCCGGTCCAACTTTCGTGGTACGTGAAAGCATCCGCATGGTCGTAGGGCAGGACTTCAGGATCGGTGAAGTGCGCCAGATCTGCCGCTGAATAGGAGTCCCGTCGTATCGGCAGCCGCCGCAGGGCAACCCGGTCCGGCCCTCCCGGGGTGCCGGGGCGGTAGTTCCAGAGACGCTGTCCGGCCGGGGACAACACGAAGGCGAGGAACTGGTGGGCCAACTCCGGAGAAGGCGCCCCCCGCAACAGGCCGATCGGATCCACCCCGGTGGAGGTCCCTCCGATTGGGGTGACGAACTGGATCCGGGAGGATCCGTCCGGTTGCCGGTGCAGTTCGTTGTAAGTCCTGCCGTAGAAATCGATGCACATGCCTGCCGCGGAATCTCCCGCGGCCACGTCGTGCGGGATCTTGGTGGCCGAATCGGTGAAGTAGCGTCCATTGCCGCTGATCCGCTGGATGAGGCGCCACCCTCTCATCCAGCCCTCGGCCACGGCCTCCGGTTCCTTCATCCCTTCATTCAAAGCGAGCTGCATTTGTTGCTGGAGAATCATTTCAAAGGCCTTCGTCGCCGAGCCGGACTTGGCGGGGTCGGCGAGAGCGATCTGCCCGAGATACACCGGATCGGCAAGGTCGCTCCACTGGGTCGGAGGCTTGGCCTGCAATCGTTCGAGGACATCCGTGTTGTAGCAGATCCCAAAGGAGGACAGACAACAGCCGAGCCAGCGGAATTCCGGATCCCGGTAAGGTTCCCCGCCGACCTTTTGGGGAAACACCGCATCGGTGAAGATCTCGGGATGTTCTTTTGCATAGGCACCGGGACCATAGCGCCCGGAAGCATCGGTGGAGACGAGCGCCCCGGCATCCGCCTGGCGTTGGAAGTCAAAGGCCCCGCCACCGAAGAAAAGATCGACGCCCACTCCGACGCTGGAATCGAGAAACAATTGACGCGCTTCCTTGGCCTCACCGGCACCGGGGCGGGAAGCGGCAAAGCCCGATCGCGCTTCCGGCGAAAAGGGCCGGTTGGTTTGTTTGATCCAGTGTGCCCGGAAGACCCGCTCATACTCCGACTTGAGGAACAGGGCGATCTCCGCCGTGCCACCGGGCTGCCTCCAGTCGATCAGGATCTCCCGGCCGGTGGTCTCCCGCATGTGCCGCGTGAAGGCTTTCTCGAATTCGCTCCGGATCGTTTCATTATGGGGACTGATGATGACCAGCCGCTGCGTGCCAGCTTTGGAGACCACTTCCTCCGTGGGGCGCAGCAGAAACGGCGCCGCCAAAATGCCGGCCATGGCGAGGAGAACCAACAGGGCGCGCTTCATGGAAACTAGGAAACCAGGGGAGGGGAATCAGCCTCCGCCGGGATGGGGCAGGATGACCGTGTCCTCCTCCGAAGCGACCGCGTGGAACACCGTTTCCGTGTCCCGGACGACCCGGCGGGGATTGAGTTCAGAGACATGGAGCGTGGTGGGATCCCCCTCAGTCCGCAGCGCGTACTGGGCGATTTCCCCGAGATAGACCGATTCCACAAGTCGGCAGGGCACCGCATTGCCGTCTCCGGGGGGATGGGTCCGGAGGGAGAGGCATTCCGGACGGATCGAAAGCAGCACCTTGTCTCCCGGATTCGGCTGCCAGGAGGGATTGCCGGTCCTGCCGTGGAGCAGGCCAAAGCCGGTCCGCACCGCAAGGGAACCTCCGCTGCCGGGGCCGGCGAGTTCGCCGGGGACGAAATTGGTTTCCCCGATAAAGCTCGCGACATAGGCGGAGTGGGGATTCCGGTAGATCTCCTCCGGGCGGCCGATCTGGGCGAATTTCCCCGCGTCCAGCACCGCGATGCGGTCCGCAATGCTCAGGGCTTCTTTCTGGTCATGAGTCACATAAATCGCGGTCAGGCCGAACTCTTTGCAAATCCGCCTGATTTCCGAACGCATTTCGACCCGCAGCTTGGCGTCGAGATTGGAGAGCGGCTCGTCCAGCATCAGACAGCGGGGTCTCACCACGAGGGACCGGGCAAGGGCGACCCGCTGCTGCTGTCCGCCCGAGAGTTGGTTGATCTTGCGTTCCCCCAGTCCTTCCATGTGGACCATGGCCAGCGCCTCGGCCACCCGGGTTCGGATCTCGGTCTTCGGAACGCGCCGCTCCTCCAGTCCGAAGGCCACGTTGCGGAACACATTTTTGTGCGGCCAGAGGGCGTAGCTTTGGAACATCATGGCCGTGCCTCGCTGGTGCGGGGGGAGATCCGTGACATCGTCCTTGTCGAACAGAATGCGTCCCGTCTCCGGCGTGTTGAATCCCGCGATGGCCCGCAACAGGGTCGTCTTGCCACACCCGCTGGCCCCGAGGAGAAAGAAAATCTCTCCAGCCTCGATGTCGAGGTCGAGGCCTTTCAGCGCCACGGTGTCGCCGAAACGTTTGGTGAGGTCACGAATGTGAATGGAGACCATGGAGTGGCGGCGGAACGGGAAATTCAGATAGCCCAATCCCGCGTCCCGGTCAAGACAGCAGGCGGGGCTGTCTGGTGCCTCCCAGGGGACCGGCTTTTATGTCGGCTGAAAAAAACAGGTTGCCGGTTCCGGAGAAGGCGCTAGACTCCGTGATCGCCGAAACGAGCCCTCCGACAACGAAGGATCTTCCGGCGATTTTCATCGAGGGGCATTAGCTCAGTTGGTAGAGCGCTTCAATGGCATTGAAGAGGTCAGCGGTTCGAATCCGCTATGCTCCACCACTCATCGTCGTGAGTGGTGGCACCCATGCAGGTAGCGGCTGAAACTACGCGGCCGGTTGTGAGCCTGCCAATGGCTCCCCGCGAACCCAGCTTTCGAATGTGGCGAAATCGAGCGGAGCCGTCACCAGTCAGCGGGACGATCATCATGCCGAGCCAGCCTCCAGCCCGGTCAGGGTGCCGGTGCTGCTGCCGAATTGGTCCTCCTCGATGCCAAGGCGCTGCAGCATGCTGACATAGAGATTGCAGAGCGGCGGGCCGCCATTGGCATCGAAGGCGAGGTGCTGGCCGTGCTTGAAGCCGCCCCCGGCAAAAATCACCGGCAGGTTCTTTGTCGAGTGGCTCGCGGCGCTGCCGAGATTGCTGCTGAAGAAAACCATGGTGTGGTCGAGCAGGTTTCCGCCTTGTTCCTGCGTTTTCTTCAAATTTCCGAGCAGTTCCCGCACCAGCTGCATCTGACCGAGTTCAACGAGTTTCAGCTGGGCCAGCTTCGCGGGATCCTGGCCGTGATGTGAGAGATCGTGGTGGCCCATGGTCACGCCGGGCACCGGAGGCACCCCGCTGGTGCCGAGCAGGAGCATGTTCACGAGCCGCGTTGAGTCCGTCTGCAGCGCGAGATGCGTCAGATCAAACATGAGCCGCGTTTTGCCGATCAGGTCTGTGGAGTTTAGGTTGTTCTGCGGCGGTTTGGCATCGACGTGCGGCTTTGGCTTCAATGCCCACTCCTGCGCGGTGACCATGCGCTGCTCCAGTTCGCGGACACTGGTGAAATACTCATCGATTTTCTCGCGGTCGCGGCTGCCGAGCGATGGGGCCATGCGCTTGGCTTGATCACTCACCGTGTCGAGGATGCTCTTGCCGTTGCGCAAACGGCGCCGCTGCGCCTCGACTTCCTCGGGCCGGCCTTCGAGGAACAGCCGCGCGAACACCGTGGCTGGCCACAAATCCGGCGGCACCAGCGCCCCGCTGCGTGTCCAGGACAACCCGAAGCCCTCCGCCGACAGCGACAGGCTCGGCACGCGAGTCTGCCCGCCGATCCTCTCGGCCGCGAACTGATCCAGCGAAATGCTGTTGCGGAACCCGGCACGGATCTCCGGGTGCGGAGCGGCGGTGAGGAAACTGTAGATCGAATCATGGCTCGACCCGACATCCGGATGCGACAGGCCCGAGATCACGCTGAAGTCGTTCTTGAAATCCGCGATCGGTTCCAGGTAAGGCGTGAGCGTGTAGTCCCGTCCTTTTTTTTCAGGATTCAAAAACGGGGTATGAATCCCCAGCGGTGTGCAGATGCAGACCATGCGGCGAGGAGGAATGGCGTTCTCCGCCGCGCGACCGCGTGGCGCGAAGCCTTCGAGGAACGGCAGGCCCAGCGTGACGCCTGCGCCGCGGAGGAAGTGACGTCGGGTGAGTGGGTGCTTCTTCATGGCGGGGTGCGCTTATTTCGTCTGGAACAGTTCACTGTCGACGATCTCATGGATCAAAGTTCGGAAGCCATATCCTTTTGCTTTGGCCTTGGCGACGATGGCCTCGATCTTCGCCTGGTCGGCGCGTTCGGGTGGAGCGCCAGTGCCGTAGATGATGAGCTTGGTGGTGAGCGCCCTGGCAAACTGGTCCTGGTCGTCCAGCAGCAGTTGCTTGAACTCGTCGATGTTCTTGAACGCGCGGCCGTCGGGCAGCACATCGGCGGGATCGACTTTCAATCCCTTGCGGAAGTTCGCCGGCCGACCGTCGAGCACATAGTCTTCGCGGTAGCCGCCGATGACATCGAAGCTCTCCAAGGCGAAGCCGGGCGGATCGATCTTCACGTGGCAGGTCGCGCAGGACTCGACCTGGCGGTGTTTCGCAAGCTGTTGCCGGATGCCGGTGGCGCCGCGGATGTCCGGCTCCAGCGGCGGGATGTTTGCGGGCGGCGGCTTCGGCGGTGTGCCGAGGATGCGGTCGAGCACCCACGCGCCACGCGCGACAGGGGAGGTGCTGGTGCCGTTGGCGGTGACCTTGAGCACACTCGCCATCGTGAGCAGACCCCCGCGGTGCGTCCCGGGCGCGAGTTTGGTCTTGTGAAACTCCCAGCCGCTCACGCCATCGATGCCGTAATGCTTTGCGAGTCGTCCGTTGAGCATGGTGAAATCGGAGGCGAGGAAGTTCGTGATGCTGAGATCGTCCTTGATCAACTCGTTGAAGAACAGCTCCGTCTCCAATGGCATGGCCGCGCGCAGCATGTCATCAAACTGGGGATAAACAATGCGGTTCGGCATCGTGAAGTCCAGTTCTCGCAGGTTGAGCCATTGACCGGTGAAGTTCGTCGTGAAGGCGGCGGCCTTGGGGCTTCTCAAAAGGCGATCCACCTGCGCCCGCCTCACGGAGGGATCGCGGAGTTTGTGCTCTTCGGCAAGCGTGAGCAACTCCTCATCCGGCGTGCTGCTCCAGAAGAAATACGAAAGGCGGCTCGCCAGGGAGAAGTCATCAAGTGCGCCCGTGGGCTCTCGCAGGAAGAGGAATTCCGGCGCGATCATGATGGCGCCAAGTCCGACACGGACCGCCTTCTCAAAGGACTGCGGTTCGGCGAGCCGGTTCGCCACGAGATCCAGGTAGGGCCTCAGGTCCGCATCGGTCACCGGGCGGCGAAAGGCGCGGCGCGCGAATTTCCGCAGAATGCGCTGCGCATCAGCCATCGGATCATCGGAGATGACTTCCACCCGGTCGCTCTGGTTGGGGATCGGGGACTTGTCCTGCCTCATTTCCCCGAAGATCCGGCGGTGGCTTTCCGGCGGCCAGGTCTCATTGAGCGGCCCATCCATCTCCACCCAGTCGACAGCCAGCCCGGCGCCCTCCCAGGCTTCGGCTCCGACCTTGCTCACCGTCTGCGCGTTGGGCAGATCATAGGGCAGGATGACAATGGAAGTGCGCGGCTCCATCTGATCCTCGAAGGTGATGATCTTCTCCTGGTCCGGTGGCGCATCGAAGTAACTCACCAGGTGCGCTTTGGGACCGCCCATGCCTCCGCCACCGCTGTGCACGCTGAAAGTCACCGGCTTGCCGCGGCTCTGGATACCGGAGACCGACATGCGGAAGCGGTAACGTCCCCGCTCATTGATATAGAACATGGTTGCCGCCACCCATGCGGAGGACGAGAACATCACCACGCGACCGTCTTCGTGTTTGCGGAAGACATTCTCGGAGTTGGCCTTCACCTGGTAGGCCTCCTTCAGTCCCGTGCGCTTTTGCTCCAGCTTCGGCGGCTTGGGGCGGTTGGAGATGGCCTGGTCCAGCGCCGACTCGGCCGCGACAAGATACTGGTCCATCAGGAACGACGAGGTGTGGAGCGCGTCGCCCACGTTGTCGAACCCGTTGGCGGGCGTGTCCATCGGCAGCATCTCCTTGAGCTTGGCCGTGGTTCCCAGCAGATCGTTGACCGTGTTCTCATACTCGACGCGGTTCAGCCTCCGCAGCACGACGCGGCCTTCTCTCCCGGCAAACGCGGACACTTGCGCGCCGATCCATTCATTCAAGGCCTTCACCTCCCGTTCCGGCGGGCGGGGCTTGGACTTCGGAGGCATCTCGCCGGACGCGAGCTGCTCCCGCACGGTTTCCCAGCGTTCGCGGTTGCCCTTGTCCGCGAAATCCATCGACAGATCAGCAATGCGCCAGTCTCCCTTCGGCTTGTCCCCGCTGTGGCACTTCACGCAGTGCGCCTCGAAAAAGGCGCGGTGGTGATCCCCCGGCGCGGCAGTGGCCCACGTCGCCCCGGCGAGGAGAATACAGGGAACCTGTGAGAGTGGGGGCAACTTCATACGGGTTCGGTGAGATGTCCGCGGATGGTCTTCGGCAACCCTGTGGCGGCGGAGTTTTCCCTGGCGGCATTCCCGCCGACCAAGGCGCTCAAGCAGTAAAGCTCGGAATTCCCGTTTTCAACCCCGCCATTCACGCAAAGTCGTTCGGGCTGAGCTCCTGATCTCCTCCCTGCCGCTCCAGGGCTGGTCGTCACCACTTCCGGATAATGAGCTGAGTTGTCACTTTTTATGTGCCAATGCAATAGAGGTGCCGGTTCGAACGGAGGTAGAGGCGGCCGTTGGCGATGGCGGGACTAGCATTGAAGACACCGCGGCCATCCTCAAGACGGGGACTGCCGATGATTTCGAATTTCGGTCCGGCTTTGACGAGCACTACCTGACCGCCGCGACCGAGATAAACAATGGTGTCACCAACGAGGACGGGAGAGGCATAAATCTGGCCGGGATTCGGCGAAAGCGGCTCGTCGTAGACGAATTGACCACTTTTCAAATCCACACAGTGGGCCGTGCCTTTGTTTTCGTGGGCGAAATACAGGTGGCCGTCGTGGATCACGGGTGAAGG
>JADZAX010000005.1 GCA_020852405.1 Verrucomicrobiales bacterium | reverse complement strand
CAAGCCGGGCTATTTCTCGTTCAACTCCGGCTCCGGCCTTTGCGCCCGCTGCTCGGGCAACGGACTTTAGAAAGTGGAGATGCAGTTCCTCAGCGACATCAACGTCACCTGCCCCGAATGCGAAGGCACTCGCTATACCAAGGAAGCATTGGAGATCCAGCTCCGGGGAAAGACCATCCACCAAGTGCTCTCCATGACGGTAAGCGAGGCCCTGGAGTTCTTCTTCGCAATCGGAGGAACCCAGGCAGGCCAGACAGTCGCCGGACTGCGGGAGCTCGCCGAAGTCGGCCTCGGTTACCTGAGGCTTGGCCAGCCGCTCAACACCCTCTCCGGCGGCGAAAGCCAGCGACTCAAACTGGTCGGGCGGCTCGTCGAACAGCGCCACCCCGGTGATGCCGAACCGGCCGCCAACCGGAAGGGGAAGGGACCGCTCCTCATTTTCGACGAACCGACGACGGGGCTGCACTTCGATGATGTCGCGATGCTGCTCAAGATGTTCGACCGCCTTGTCCGCACCGGACACTCCGTGCTGGTCATCGAGCACAACACCGAGGTCATCAAATGCGCCGACTGGGTGATCGATCTCGGACCCGAAGCCGGCACCCATGGCGGTGAGGTCGTCGCCGCGGGCACTCCGGAGCAGGTCGCCATGGTCACCGCGTCCCACACCGGCCGCTTTCTCGCGGAGGCGCTCGACCCGCCGCGGAAGCGTGCCTTGCGCGCCGCCGAAACGCCCACCCCATTCAAAGTAAGCAGATCCGCCGCCATCGGAGCCCGGGGTATCGTGCTCGAAGGAGCCCGGGAACACAACCTGAAGGACATTTCACTCGAAATCCCCCGCGACCAGTTTGTCGTCATCACCGGCCTCAGCGGCTCGGGCAAGTCCACCCTCGCTTTCGACATCGTCTTCGCCGAAGGGCAGCGCCGCTTCCTCGACAGCATGTCGACCTATGCCAGGCAGTTTGTCGAACAGATGGAACGGCCTGACATCGACCGCATCGGCGGCCTGCCCCCCACGGTCGCGATCGAGCAGCGCATTTCGCGGGGCGGCGGGAAATCCACCGTCGCCACCGTCACCGAGGTTTACCACTTCCTGCGTCTTCTTTTCGCCAAGACCGGCGTGCAGCACTCCCCCGACACCGGCAAACCGGTTGTCAAACAAAGCGTGACCGCCATCCTCGCCCGCATCCAGGCTGCCGCCAAACGCGGCACCGTTACCGTGCTGGCCCCCGTCATCAAGGCACGCAAGGGCTTCCACACCGAGGTCGCGGAGTGGGCCGGCCGCCAGGGGTTTTCCCGGCTCCTGGTCGATGGGAAGTTCCAGGCCGTGGAAGGGTTCACCAAACTGGCCCGTTTCAAAGAGCACACCATTGACGTGGTCGTGGGGGAAGTGACGAAAAAGACCAGCGGCACCGAAGCACGGGACATCCTGGAGAAAGCCCTCGCGATCGGCAAACAGACCGCCAAATACCTGAGCCCTGATGGTGAATTGGCCACCGCCAGCACCATCATGAGTGATCCGGACACGGGCCGATCGTTTGAGGAACTGGACCCGCGTCTCTTCTCCTACAACTCACCGCATGGCTGCTGTCCGGAGTGTCGCGGCTATGGCACAGTGGTGCGAGGAGCATTTCACAACAAGGTGGAACACGGGGAATCGGTCCTCGAGTCCGAGCTGCGGGAGGAACGCCGCCGCGCCGCGGCGGAGGAAGAGTCCCTCGACGGGGAAAGTGTTCTGGAGACTGTAACCTGCCCGGCCTGCCAGGGAGCCCGACTCAATGAAGTGGCACGCCACGTCCGGGTCCAGGGAAACGGCATCCACGAAATCGCCTCACGACCCGTGCACGAGGCCAGAGGCATCATCGACGGATTTCAATTTACCGGCACGGAAGCCATCATCGCTCGGGACATCCTTCCCGAGATCTCGCAGCGGCTCCGTTTCTTGGAAGAGGTTGGCCTCGGCTATCTGCAACTCGACCGCTCCGCCACCACCCTTTCAGGAGGGGAGAGCCAGCGCATCCGTCTCGCGGCCCAACTCGGATCGAATCTCCGCGGGGTGCTCTATGTGTTGGACGAACCCACCATCGGTCTGCATCCGAGGGACAATGCCCGGTTGCTCGACACGCTGATGGCTCTGCGGGACAAAGGGAATTCGCTGCTCGTGGTCGAGCACGACGAGGACACCATGCGCCGCGCCGACCACATCATCGATCTCGGTCCGGGAGCTGGACGCTTCGGCGGGCAAGTCAGCGCCCAAGGCACATGGGCGGAGATCATGGCGCATCCTGAATCAGCCACGGCACGGGCGCTGAACGAAACCATCACCCATCCCATGACCGGGACACGGCGCCCCCTGCCCGCATTGGAAAGCGCGGATGATTGGATCATCGTCACCGGTGCCCGGGCCAACAACCTGAAAGACCTCACCATCCACATTCCCGTGGCCCGGCTCACCGGCATTTCCGGAGTGTCCGGCTCGGGCAAATCCACCCTGATGAGGGGAGTGCTCAAACCGGCCGTCACCTGCGCCCTGAGCCGACGCAAGAAATCCTCCGCCGAACCGGTCCCCAACGCCTGGAAAACCATCAGCGGACTCGGAAGGATCGAGGCGGTTTACGAAGTCGACCAATCCCCCATCGGCAAGACCTCGCGCTCCACCCCCGCGACCTACGTCAAAGTCTTCGATGACATCCGGGCGCTTTTTGCCCAATTGCCCGAAGCACGGGCCAGGGGCTATACTGCCTCGCGCTTTTCTTTCAACACGGAAGGCGGCCGATGCGAGACCTGCAAAGGCAACGGTCAGATTAAGCTCGAGATGAGTTTCCTCCCGACCAGTCATCTGCCCTGCGAGGAATGCGATGGCCTCCGCTACAATGCCGCGACCCTGGAAGTCTCTTACCGCGGAAAAAGCATCGGCGAGGTCATGCGCATGACCATCGATGAAGCGGCGGAATTTTTCGAAGGCCACCCCCGCATTCACCGCACCCTCGCTCTCCTGCGCGACACCGGGCTCGGCTACCTCCAGATCGGGCAGCCCAGCCCGACGCTTTCCGGAGGGGAATCCCAGCGCCTCAAGCTCGTCACCGAACTGACCCGCGGCCAAGGCCGCGCCATCAACGAGCGCATCCGCAAAGGACGCGCCGCCAAGTCCAATCTCTACCTCATCGAGGAACCCACCATCGGCCTTCATCTCTCCGACGTGCGCCGCCTCATCGACGTGCTGCACCGTCTCGTCGACGAAGGTCACACTGTCGTCGTCATCGAGCACCACCTGGACATTCTCGCTGAGGCGGACTACCAGATCGACATCGGCCCCGAAGCGGGCGAGGATGGCGGAACCCTCGTCGCCAGCGGCACTCCGGAAGAGATCGCGGAATGTCCCCACAGCCGGACAGCCCCATTTCTCCGGGAGACACTGACCGCGGCCAATGGCAGAGCTGGCGTGAAAAAGACAGAAGCATCCCCTAAAAGAGCCTCCTCCAAGAAGTCTCCCCCCGCACGGAAGCGCTGACCGCAGCCGTGCAGCTTGACACTTCCGGAAGGCGCGCGGACGCTGCCTTCAACCAAACCGTTCTTCCCTTCCGAGAAACCAACGGATTTGACCACCTCCCGACCGCGCACCCCGCCATGTATTATCTCGCTGATTCAGACAAGTCATTTGAGCAAGCTTCGTCCGATCTGGAAGCCTCGGTGAAACGAAATGGTTTCGGCGTCCTTCACATCCACGACCTCGGCACCACCCTCCGCGGCAAAGGGATCGATTTCGAGCCCCAGTGTCGGGTCTTTGAAGTCTGCAACCCCCTCCAGGCCGCCAAGGTTCTGGCGACTGACATGCGCCTGAACATGGCCCTGCCCTGCCGCATCTCAGTGTTTACGGAGAATGGCCAAACCCGCATCGGGATGATCAAGCCCGGAGAAATGCTGGCCTCGCTCTCGCAGGACCCCGCCCTTGCCCAGATCGCAAAAGAGGTCGAAGAAAAGACCATCCGGATGATCGACGAAGCGAAGTAAGCACCAAGCCGGAGCCGGCAGCACCTCAGTGGGCCGTGGTGCAGACGGGATCACCCAACGCATCAAAGATGGCCCAGTCTTCGCTGACCAGGAAGACCCGACGGAAGAGCTTCCCTCCGTCCTGAAACATCTCATGGGGAAAAACCGCCACTCTGAGCGCCTGATTGGCCGTGGAGAGATCGCCGATGGGTGGATCGAAATCCACGAAAAGCAGCAGATCGCATTGGGCAATGGATTTCACGTAGAGCGCTCTCAGTTTTTCGATTTTCCGGAAAAGCGCGCGGCAGACGATTTCCACCCATTCCGAACTGGTCCCCGACGGGAGGCTAGATGAGCGACGGCGCGCTCCGGGATACCCTGCCAACTGGGAAACCGCGATCTGACGGTCCGGGGTGGTCGCAAGAGACAACTCCAGACCGTGTTTCGCACGGTTCCGTTGGAACACAAAGAAATCCGGCTCATTT
>JADZAX010000004.1 GCA_020852405.1 Verrucomicrobiales bacterium | reverse complement strand
GCAACTCGGGGTCGCCTGGCGTCTTGATGGACAAAAAGATTTTCCTCCCGGGCAGACGGTGCGGGAGACGATCGGTGGGTCGCTGGATTTCCAGACGGTGACGCTGAGATTGCCCGCAGAAGGAAAGATCATTCACCTTCGCCTGCATTTGCCGGATGGGACCACGGACCTGCGCCGGATTGAACTCAAGTCGACTTCGGGGGGCGGTGCCTGGGAGGGGAAGTTCGGATCGGAAAAACACTGAGGTTCGCCATCATTCTCCCACTTGTTCGTGACCGTGCCGTCAAAGAACCACCGACGAGGCTCCATGAATTTGCGCCATCTCCTTTGCTTGCCTGTTTCTCTGATGGCAGTTGGCTTCCTCCCATGCAGGGGGGCTGCCAGCTGGCCGATCGAGTCCAATCCGGCCCCCACGCAATGGAGCGTGGCCTTGGATCAAAACATCTTCTGGAAAATCACGCTGCCGGAGACCGGTCAGAACACCCCCAAGGTTTACGGCAACAAGGTCTTCTTCTCGACCATGAAACCGGTTTCGAGCGACACCAAGACGGGCACCGACATGGTCGCGTGGTGCTGTGATGCCGCCACGGGCAGGGTGCTCTGGCAGAGGGAGATTCCGGCAAAGTTTCCCCAGCGGCTTTCCGGATGTTTTGGGGACAGCACACATCGCCACCGGCGGTCTGCGATGCGGGAAGGGTTATTTTCTCCAATGCCTCCGGTTCCATCGCCTGTTTTGATCATGATGGCACTCCGTTGTGGCAAAAGGACTTCCTCACCGTCGCGCGAACCCTGCCTTTCCTGAGCGGGGGCCGGTTTGTCTTCACCAGACAGATCTACCCGCCGGAACCGACCGGCGAGTTTTCCCACCAGCATGCCGACGCTCCGCGCGAAATGTGGACGCAACTGCAGGCCCTCGATGTCCGGACCGGTGCCATCGAATGGACCACGACCTGCGGGGTCAACATGGGGTGCGCCATCATTCCGCAAACACTCCAGGATGGCCGCGAGGTAGCCCTGGTGGGACGCGGAGGCGGCCATGGACCTCCGGAAAAGCCGGATGGTATTTCGTTGATCGACCTCAGGAACGGGGATGCTCTGTGGTCGCTTCCCCTCGAGGGGTTCATGGCCACGATGAGTTTTCGAGTGAGGGAAGATGAAGTCCCTGTTTTTCACGCCGGGGAGCACCTTGCCGTCAATGCACTGATGGGGCAGATCCTTCGCCGAACCTCTATTCTCGACAAGATTCCAGTGCGGCGATGGAAGGATGGCCAACGCGTCAGCGTGATCGAAACGATCCCGCTAAAATCCACCCGCATGATCACTCAAACGTCCAACTTGTTGATCGGACCCTGGCATTACTTCCGCAGTTACACGCGCCCTTATCTGGGGAGGGTGAAGGTGGAGACCGGCGCGGTGGAATACCTCGAGCTGCCCCTGCAACTCGGGCGCTCCTTGGAGCGGGAGGACTTGCTTTTGTGGTTCCAGGAACCGGCCGGCAAAGCGGCCCCGGGCCTGGAGAAGCAGACGCTGGTTCCGAATGCGGTGAAGAATTCGCGAGGCTTTACCGTGATGGGAGATCCGCGTTCCACAGGCAGTGGCTGGGGACACATTGCCTCGCCGACGCCGGTTGTGTCCGGCCCGAATCTCTATGTTCCCGTGATGAACGGCACCGTGTATGTCATTGACTGGAACGCGTCGAAGTTGGATGAAACAGCCATTGGGGCCATCAATGATCTCGGACCTGCGGGGCAGGCTTACACCAGAGCCAGCCTCTCATTTGCCAATGGACACGTTTTTGCCCACACGATCCGGGAACTCATCTGCATCGGAAAATGAAACCTTTTTCCGGATCGGCTACCTTTTTCGTGGCCTCTCCGGATACGCTTGCAACGCCCGGCATTTGAGATCTGTTGAGAGTTGTCCTCCATCCACTGCCGCTCTCTTGGTGTCATTTTCGGCTTTGCTGACCGCCAAAGACCTGATCGGAGATCCTCTTCCCAGCGCCCAGCGGCCATCAGATTGGCTGACAAAAGCGGGGATGCAAAACTCACGCTCGCCGAATACCTGCCCCTCGACGTGCAGGCCAAGCATCACGGGGAGGAGCATTTCAAAGGAGCCGACACCGATCACAATGGCTTTCTCGACCTGAAGGAATTCGGCGCCCACGCCGAGGCAAAACTCGGCAAAACCGGTCAGAAGAAGGCGACTGCCGACGGGCCCGCCCAATGAAGCTACCTCCCTGTGAGTGGGGGCTCGATTTTCAGCCTGATGGGACGCCGCTCCGGAATCAACAGGGAAATTCAAAGACACAAAGGAGGGCGGCTGGGACTCCCTTCCGTCTGTGACGGGAAATTTTTCGAAACGGAAGATTGGAGTTGTGTTGCTCCTCGTTTCAAAGTTCCCTGAGACTGGTTGAAATCATTGTCTCCGACCGTCCCGGTTGCCTTGTTGACCTGCGTGGCCCTCTTGCCTGCGGGATGTGGTCGTCGTGATGCTTATGAGAGCTCCCATCAGCGCATGCTGGCTACCTTGAAAACCGTGGCACAACGGCAGGCCGAGGAAAACTATTATCTGGGGGACAAGGATCTGCGGACTTTCCGGGAGGAACTGTCCACCATGCCCCGGGAAATGCCCCCTGGGATCCGGTTCGATGCCCTTTGTGATGTGGCGGTGGCGGAGTTGAATCTGGGAGAACTGGAGCTTTCCATCGCCCATTTTGAGGAAGCCCGGGCGCTTCATCCCCGGTCGCGGCTCCCGGCGAAAGATCTGGGACGGTGCCTCTATTTTCTTGCGGTGGCCCGCATCCGTCAGGCCGAAACCAGGAATTGCTGTCGCGCCCCCTCCGCCGAGGGGTGTTTGTTTCCTCTCAGTGAAAAAGCCCGTCATACGGAACGGACCGGAGCCGAGCAGGCGATTCCCGTCCTCACGGAATATCTCAGCCTGCAAGGGATGCCGGAAACCCGGAGGCAGGATGTCCGATGGCTTCTCAATGTGGCCCACATGACCTTGGGATCATACCCGCAGGGAGTTCCGGAAGATTTTCGGCTGCCGGTGCGGAGGAACGATCTCCCGGCACGGGACGATTTTCCGAGGTTCCCCAATGTTGCGAAGGAACGCGGAGTGGCAAACTTTGGTCTTTCGGGAGGGGCCATTGCCGATGATTTCAATGGCGATGGTGCCGTCGATCTTATCATTTCCTCCTTGGATGGAAGGATCTCGCTGCGGTATTACCAGAATGATGGCACGGGCCATTTCACCGACCTTTCCGAGGAAGCCGGTCTCGCGGGCATCACGGGGGGATTGAATATTAATCAGGCGGACTGTGACAACGACGGGGATTTGGATGTTCTCGTTCTCCGCGGGGCGTGGTTGAGAGAAATTGGACGTCAGCCCAATTCGCTTCTCTGCAATCTGGGCAACCGGAACGGCATTCCCTGGTTCCGTGACGTGGCCTATGCCGCAGGGTTGGCCGGAGTGGATTTTCCGGTTCTCAGCGCGGACTGGGCCGACTTCGATCTGGATGGCGACCTGGATCTCTATCTTGGCAATGAGTCGACCCCCGAGCAGGTCTCGCCATCGCAGCTTTTCCGCAACGATGGTCTGGGCCTGGATGGGATTCCCCGTTTCACCGACATCGGAGCGGTCGCCGGAGTGACCAATGACCGGCAGGCCAAGGGAGTTTCCTGGGGCGATTATGATGGGGACCGCTGGCCGGATCTGTATGTTTCCAACATGGGACAGGAGAACCGGCTTTACCGCAACCGGGGGGTCGGAACCTTCGAGGACGTGGCCCCGCGGATTCACTTGACCGGTCCCGTGATGAGTTTTCCGGCTTGGTTCTGGGACTGCAATAATGACGGGGCTCTCGACATCATGGTGCCGAATTACCTCAATACCGGGGGAGGGCGCTTCATGGAACTGCTGACCCTGGGAGGCAAACTGGAACCCGAAGATCTGCCCGCGCTCTACATTGGCGATGGTCGGGGTGGTTTCCAGAACCGGGTGAGGGAAAGCGGGCTGGCGGTGCCGATGATGCCGATGGGCTGCAATTTCGGGGATCTGGACAACGACGGTTACCCGGATTTTTACCTTGCCAACGGCTCTCCCAATTATGCGGACATTGTTCCGAACCAGCTTTTTCACAACCGGGGTGGCCTCAGGTTCGATGATGTCACCATCCCTTCGGGAACGGGGCATCTGCAAAAAGGCCATGGCACGGCATTTGCCGATTTTGATGGCGACGGGAATCTCGATCTATTTGTGGAATTGGGAGGGGCGGTGCCCGGCGATCCCTTTTTTGACGCACTCTTTCAGAATCCGGGATTTCCCGGTCATCATTGGCTGGCGGTGAGGCTTCACGGGGTGAAGAGCAACCGGTTTGGCGTGGGGTGCCGCATCACGGCAACGGTGGAGGAGGAAGGACGTTCCCGGGTGCTGCACAGCCTGGTGGATTCCGGAGGCAGCTTTGGAGCCAATCCATTGAGCCGGATTCATCTCGGACTGGGCGGGGCAGATCGGGTGAAGCGCCTGGAAATTTTCTGGCCGGTCACTGGCAAGACCCAGGTGCTGGAGCAGGTGGCCGCCGACCGGTTGGTGGAAATTGTCGAGGACGCCCCCGTTTCGGAAGTTCCACCCGTCAGAGAGGTTCCGGTTCCCACTGGTACACGGTAAGACTTTTGAGAGAGCGGACCAGCAACAGATCGCCTTGGACGCCCAAGTGGGCCCAGGTGGCTTCTTGGGGACTGATCATGCGCCTTCCAAGGAGGTGGAAGGATAGCGGGGAGGCTTTGAAAAGGATCAGTTCGCCGGTTTGATCCAGGGCCAGGATCTTGTCCCCCTGACGGACCATTGACCAGTATTGACCAAATTTTTCCTTAGAAGTCCAGGCGACCTTGCCCGTATCCGCCGCAATGCACTGGAGGTGTTGATCCCGACTGAGGAGATAAATATGGTCGTCCAAGACCACGGGGGAGGCCATGTATCCTTCCAAGTCCTTGAGCCGCCAATTCTCCTGCACCGAATAAGTGCCATCGCTCTTTGGGGTGATTTCGAAGAGAAAGGAACCTCCGCCATAGGTCGCGGTGAAGATTCGGTTCTGGGACAGGATGATGGGAGTGAGGATGTTCATACCCCGGAATGCTTCCACGGGAATGGACCAGAGAACGTCCCCGGTGGCGGGATCGAGTCCGCCCAGAGTGGACCGGGTCTGGGCCAAGATCTGACGTTTCCCACACAGGGTGGCCATCACGGGAGAGGAAAAGGCACTGCCGAACATGGCCCGGCGGTCTTCCAATGCCCGCCAGATGGTTTTTCCGGTCCCGGCGTCCAGTTTGGCGACGGCACATCCGGCTTGGACATAAAGTGCTCCCTCATCATAGAGCGGCGATGTGACGTGCCCGAAAGCAGGGACTTCGGTGCCTTCCCGCTGGGTGAAATCCACCCGCCAAAGTTCCTTGCCCGTTGCCGCATCCAGCTTGACGAGCACATCGCGCATGCCTCCGACATAGATCGCGCCTCCTGCCACCACCGGGGTGCCCCGGGTCCAACTGCCGTTTTTGGCGGCAAAAAAAGGAACTTTCATGGATCCCTGCCACGAAGCTTCCCAGGATGGTGTGCCGGAAGCGAGATCGAAGGCCCGGACGACTTCCATCTCTTTGTTGCGGGTGGCGACGGAAAAAATCATCCCTTGCGCTGCGACCGGAGATGCGTAGCTCTCGTCCAAGGCAACCTCCCATCGCTTGACCAACCGATCCTCGGCCAACGTTTCCGGCCAGAGGAAAGCGGCATCTTGCTGTTCCCCATTGCGCAGCGGCCCCCGCCATTGGTTCCAATCCTCCGCCGGCAGGGCTGGCGTCAGCGACAGAGTCAGCAGAAGGATGGAGGGAAGGGAACAAGCTTTCATGGCTGCGGGGAAGGACTCAACCGGGAAATGGGACCATTTAAGGTGAGTCAACCCAAAGACGAACGAGGAGGGGCCTCCTTACGAAGTGGCAGGCCTTCCCTTATCTGAAACTCCGGTTTCGTGATGCGGGAGTTCGGGATCAGAACAGGTCAGCGAAGTGGTTTGGGCTGCCAGCCAAGGATTACCAAGTCGGGAACTTTGGCCGGGGGAGGAGAGTCCAGGTCGATCTCGAATGGTCGAGCCAGTGAATTCCCCGCGAGGTCTTCGAGCAGGCTGTTCACGATCAACTGGCCGGCGGATGCCTGCCAGAGATTTCGGGGAACAAACCGCCACACCGTTTCGCCGGAGTCCGTGGTTGCTTTCCCTGCCACGTCCTTGTCTGATTGCCGGATCGTGAGAAAACGGTGCAGCAGCGCATGGTCCAATGCCGCGGGGAAAGTCACCACGAGCGGCTCCCGGGTGCCGCTTGATGGACAGCTGATGCGCCAGGTCTCGGGATTGAGCTGACTGTGAACGGGAGGCAGCGTCCGGAATGGTTTCACAACATCCTGGCCAAGAGGGAAACCGTTTGTAGTGGGCCAGCTGCCGGAGATGATGAGGCGGTAAGTTCGTCCGGGTTCCAGCACCGGGCCAAATTCCACGTTTAGATTGACTCCCGTTTTTTGCCTTCCCGGATGCAACCAAAGCGTGAGGCGTTTTTCATCCGGGGACCACAACTCGGTTTCCCGAAAGGGTTCGAGGACTTCGTGACCGTCTTCATCAATCAGGCGGCAATGGTCGAGGAACACCCCCTGGCGCATGGGGCCCGGAAAGTGAAGGTAGAACTTGAGGTGGTTGGCGGGCAGTTCCGTGCCGGAGGGATAAATGGTGACCGTTGGCGGTGCTCCGAGGCAGCACCCGCCACAAAACGCTGCCGCGATCCAGCGGGACAGGAAATTCGCCAACCGGTGCCGATCCGCCATCAGGGGAGAGCGCAGACTTCCAGTTTGAGACGATCCCCGTCCTCGCGAAGCACGATCATGCGGGTGTCATCAATCTTGTCCACCTGCACCGCTCCAGTGAGGGCCTCCACGATCTCGATTTCCGGGGTCCGGGTGGGTTCCTTGACATTGCGGCGCAGGGCATTCTCATTGATCTCAGTTTCCGATTGCCGGGCGGCCAAATCCAGGTTGACCCGAACCCCCCAGTATTTGCTAGGTCCGAAAAGCGGTTGATGGAACCGCAGGGTGTTGGTCACGATCCAGGCACCTGCTTTGTTGCGGTAGGTGAAGACATCGAGAGGACGGTTGCCACTGCCGAGTTCGACCACACTGGTGCCGCGGATGTTGGCTCCGGACTCCAGATCGGCGAGGGGAAACTTCGCCAGGGGGGTACAGGCGAAGGCTCCCAGCACACAGGGCACCCCGTTGTCAAGGTAGGGGACGAAGCTTTGGATGGGGGCTTTGGTTTCCCATTTGCGATGCGACACATGGTAGGTTTCCGCACTGAAGATGCGGCCCGTGGCCGCCGCATCGAGAGGGAGCGGCAGGGAGAGGATTTTGCTGCTGAATTCTTCGCTGCTTTGGGCGGTGACGAGCACGCGGTCCCCGGCAAATGCCAGATCAGAAATGGTCCGCACGGCGGCGGTTTCACTTTTTGGCAGGGGAACCCGGACGTGGGGCAGGGTGCTCCAATCGAGTTTGGTGACGGTCCCGTCTGCCCGTACGGTGACAATGGCGACGCTTTTGGCGCTTTCATCGCGCACTGCCAGATAGGCGGTTCCACTGGCCGGATTGGCCGCGAGGTCGATGATTTGCAACGATTTCGGATCGGCGGGCAACGCTTTTGCCACCGCCGCAAGGGTGTCTCCCAGCGGCTGGACCAGGGGGCTGAGGGGCCCTCTGTCCCCGGTGGCCACCGCCACAATCGCCGGAATGCCGGGTTCCGCAATCAGCAGCAGGCCGTCCGGCCCGAATGCCAATGGTCCCACTGATTTCAAACCGGGATCACCCACGGTCGGGGAGGTGAGAAAAGAAGCCGCGGCCGGGACTTCTCCGCGCAGCGGGGACAGGACCACCGCAGAAAGCGCCAATGTGCAGAGGAAGAGGGTTTTCATGGTTCGGGAGAGCATCAGGGACAATTCCAAAGGAATTATCATCCTACCCTTCCGAGGCCCCGGAGGGCCAGCCCGCAATCACGCCACGCCCAGAAAAGTCCGTGTGAAAGCTCCCACCGTGGTGAACCAGCCCGGGCGGTAGCGCTTTTCAAAAACACGGTAACCATCGGCCATGATCTGGTCCAGGATGCCCCGGTAAAGTCGGCCCATGAGGATCGGCGAACGCAGCACCGGGCGTTCCTGCGGAATCAGAAGCTGCTCCGCTTCGGCATAAGCTTCGCGGGCTCGCGCGGCGACGATTTCCAGCAGACGGCGCAGTCTGGCATCCGGCTCACCTTTCCACTCCAGCACCGCCTTGCGGGTCAAGCCGGCCCGGTCGAGCTCTTCTTCCGGCAAATAAACCCTGCCCCGGGCCGCATCCTCACCGACATCCCTTAGAATATTGGTGAGTTGAAGCGCCTGACCGAGGACCTCCGCATACTGGCGGGAACGGTCGGCATGGCTGCCAAATATCGACAGGCTGACCAGTCCCACCGCCCCGGCAACCCGGTGGCAGTAGAGACGGAGATCTTCCCAGGTGTCGAAGGAGGCTTCCTCAAGGTCCATCTCCACTCCTTCGATAATTTCGAGGAGATGCTCCAGCGGCAGAGCCCGGCGGCGCTGGAGTTCGGTGAATTCCTCTTCCAGACCCGATGCGGGAGGGGTCGAAGCGAGGAGGACGGCCCGCCAGCGGTCGAGTTCCTGCCGTCGTTCGGTTTCCGGGCGGGAGGCTTCATCCGCCAGATCATCGATGACCCGGCAGAACGCGTAGAGGACCCGCATGTCCCGCCGCTGGGGGCGCGGGAGGACCGCGAAAGCGAGCGCCAGGTTCGACCCGCTCGCCCGCACGATGGCATCGGCGCAGGGAGACGGTGGCAGGGGCTTCACTGATGGGGAGAGCTTGGACTTCAATGGATGGGGCCAAAATGGTTCCCCAAAGGTAAATACACGAAAATGGCGCGGCCGACGATGTTTTTGGCAGGAACGTGCCCCCAATACCGGCTGTCCAGACTGCTCATGCTGTTGTCTCCGAGCGCCAGATACTGGTCTTCTTCGAGATTGAAAAGGTGGTTCCCGAGATATCCATTGTAACCGGCCTTTTGGGACATCACTTTTTGGTAGCCTTCCCCGGGAGCAACCTCGCCATTGTGCCAGAGTTGGCGGTCTTTGATTTCGACCCGGTCGCCCGGCACCCCGGCGAGGCGCTTGATGTAATGCTGGGATCCCTCGTTTGAGCTCACGTTGATTCCCGAGATTCCCCGGGTGTTGAAAACGAACACCTCATCATGTTGGGGGCGGCGCCAGTGGTAGGAGAATTTGTCGACAATGACCTGATCCCCGGTCTCCACATAGCCACGGGCGATGAGTTGTCCTTTCTTGACGGTGGCGGAATTGGCGATTTCCGGGGAAAGGAGATACTTCACTTTCTCCAAGGATCCGGGAATGACGTAGGTTTTTCCGGATTGGGTCTGGAGATAGGTGCGGGAGAAAAAGACAAAGCGCGTTTTTTCCTCCAGAGCCGATTGGCAATCGGAAGGGATGTGGGTGCCGTCCGGAAGTTCCCGGACGAAGGTGTCATCGTCGGTCGCCACGAGGTCGACATAGGATCGACCGTGCCAGACCTTGTCCCACAGTTTGACGACAAAATTCGGGGGTTGGTAAGGCCGTGCCAGAGGGCTGTTGGGGGCAATGGTCACATCCGGATAGCCAATGATGCCGTTCAAGGTCGGCTGCATCGATCCGGTCGGAATGCGGAAGGGCTGGGCGAAGTAGGCCCGGATGCCCATGGCGATGACCACGGCGACGAAAAACACCTCGATGTTTTCCCTGATGACAGAATGCTTGGTTTCGGGAACCGATTTGTGGCAGGACTCGGTGAGGTCTTTGGCGCTGCTTTCGAGCCGCTCGCGGCTGACTCCGGGCTCGGCAAGCAGAGCGGCGAAAGTGCTTTCCTGCGAGGCGATCTGGGTTCGGTCGGCGGGTTTGATGATGTCCTCGTTGTAGCGCAGGAACCGCCGCACCGCCTTGAGCAGCCCCCGGCCATCTTTGACATGTTTCGT
>JADZAX010000003.1 GCA_020852405.1 Verrucomicrobiales bacterium | reverse complement strand
TTCGTCGCGGGTGGATCGGCTCATGGTTTTTGCCATTTGCCACGGTGTCCTCGGTTATGAGGCAATGGGCCTCAACCGACTTTTCAGGAATCTCCCCTTCGGCGTCTTTATTTATGAGGCAACGCGCCTGCTGATCCGGCAGGCTCCCAGCTCTTGACGGAACCATCGGTTTGGTGCTAAATGATCCACCGGCCATCAGGTTTTCGACGGGGCTTCAGCCCCTGATCCAAAGCCCTCCCATTCCGATCACTGGTGTCGGGCAATGCGCAGACTTTAGTTCACACTTTTCACCACCGTCCAAAATCCATGACCAAGCCTGCCTGCTGCGTCTGTTTCTCCCTGTGTTTCTTGTTGATTCCCATTCCCGAGGCAAAAGCGCAGTTGTTCGGAAAAAAGAAAGAACCCGATCAACGCAAACTCGCTCCCGGAGAGTTTGAATGGTATCCGGAAAGAGCGGGCAGCGGGCCTCTTCTCATTGTTGTCAGCATCGATGACCAACTCGCCTACGTTTACCGCAATGGCGTTCAGATCGCCCGATCCACAGTGAGCACCGGTGCTCCCGGGCATGATACGCCGACCGGCGTGTTCACCATCCTGCAAAAAAACAAGGACCATGAGTCCACCATCTACAAAGGTGCGAAAATGCCTAACATGCAGCGGCTTACGTGGTCCGGCATTGCCATGCACGCCGGGCAACTTCCAGGATACCCGGCATCACATGGCTGCGTCCGGCTGCCCATCGAATTCTCATCAAAACTTTTCACCATCACCGAAACTGGCGGCACCGTGGTTGTCACGAAGCGGGCAGCCAGACCCGCGGCGTCAGAACAACCCGCTTCCATTCTTCTGGCCTCGAATGTCACGACCGATTCAAGACCCAATCCGCAACTGGTGGGCAAAACCATCTGGGAGCCCAAAAGAAGTCCTTCGGGGCCGGTCAATTTTCTTCTCAGCGGCAAGGACAGAACCATCTATGTCTACCGCAACGGCATCCTGATTGGACAATCCCCCGTGGGCATTCTCAACCCAGAAATCCCTATCCCTGCTGGCGTCTTCCTCATGCTTGAAGGCGTCGATCCGAACACCGTCCCCGTGGTCTCGGGCAGACCAGCCCGCCCCTGGACCACCCTGGCTCTCGATGAACAGGAAATCGGACAGGGGGTCGAAGATCTCCGTCGGCGACTCCAGATCCCCAAAGACTTTGGACGCATCATCTACGATCTCGCCAAACCGGGAACGATTCTCCTCACCACGGCATTCGGAAGCACCCCGGAAACCCAGACGAAAACGGACTTCACCATCATGAGGCCGGAAGGGTCCTGACGGCTCCGGCAGGGAGGACCAACGCAACCTTGCTAAAGCGCCAGGCAGGCCGAGACCGGCCGGAGTCATTCTGATCCCGGAGGCGATGTCTGGGGCACGCTGATGAGAGATCCGGTATCGTAGCCTGCTTCCGCGGCCAAGCGATAGAGCTTTTGCTTCAGGCTCGGGGATAGGGTGGGCCTTCTCGACAGCACCCAGAGATACTTGCGGTTCGGCCCGGCCACGAGCGCCCATTGGTAATCCTGGCGGTCCAGGGCAAAGACATGGTAACCGGCCGAGAAAGGAGGAAAGAAGGACACCAGGAGGCTTCCAGTATCTGGATCCCCGGCCGGTTTGGCTTTTCCGCGAATCTCTTTCCATCGTTCCGCCTTGGTGTCATACCCACGATTGACCACTTCGATGCGCCCCCCGGGCAACTCGGTGTAGGTCGCGGACACGTGTGTCAAATGGCGTTCAAAGGAATGATCCATCCGGGCGATTTCATACCAGCGCCCCAGATACTTCTCCGGCTGGAAGGAAGTGACAGGTTTCATTCCGGAGGGAACCGAGGCACAACCCGAGACCACAATGGCCACGGCCAGAATCAAACCACCGAAACCAGGCACGAGCCTCGACCAACCCGATCGAAGGAACTTCCAAGCTTTCAACATCATCATCTACTTCCAGCGTTTAAAGGGGATCAATGATGTGAGGAAGCGATGCCTCCCTTGTGGCGGGGGGACCTGCAGGAGGATCCTGCAACAGCCCCCAGGGATCTCAGCCCACGTATTTGTTCCGGCAGGTGACAATCGCATCCAGCATGAACTCAGCCTCATTACGCAGCTCTTCATTCAGGGAGGAGGCAGCCTGGTTGTGACGACGGTAGAGCTCAGCCAAGCGTTTGCGGATCTGCTCCCGGTCCATGGTCTTGGGATCAATTCCACAGACACTTTCCGGTGATCTCGTTTTCAACTCTGCCACTGAGGGCGGCTCCGCCTTTTCCAGGACCGGCTTGGCGGCAGCGGACTTGTCGGCCACCGGCTTGGATGAAACATCCGGGGTTGGTTTGGTCTGGGATTCGCTTGGTCGGTTGACCGGTTGACGGGCGGGGGCCACCGGAGCAGTCGGCGGCGGGGTGCCGACGGGACTGGCTTTCCCGGAAAACAAACGGCGGATGCGGTCGAACATGGCTGGAGTGGGAATGAGGTTGCGGACAGGGACAGGAAAAGGTTCCGGGGATCAGGCGATTTTGAGCTGCTTAAGGAAACTGCTCTTTCGGAGAATGTCTTCCTCATTCAGGACACCTTCACCTTTGTATTCGATGGCGACATCCTTGCGCAACCCCGACGCGGCATCGTAAATCTGGGCTCTCACGCGCTGGTTCTCGTCGTAGCTGTAGGTCACGGTGACCTCGCATCCCGCGGGACGGCCCGGAGGCACTTCTAGGGAAATTTTCCCCACAATGTCAACATAACGAGGATCGGGATCTTCCCCCTGGGTGATCTGAACCTCGATGAGTTCTTCATTGTCTTCCGAGGTCATGTAGGTCTGGGACATGGCACACGGGATGGGCGTGTTTTTGGGAATGACAATGGAGTTGCCAAGCCTGACTTCACCCGTGCGGGCATCCTCGAACAGGGCCAGGGTGCCGTAGCTGTGGTTGCAGACCTCCGAAACCCGGCGCGCCCGTTGGGCGAACAGGGCCGCCCCCAACGCCACACATTCGTCCACATTGCCACATGAAATTGGCGGCTTGCCGAAATGCTTCTCAAGAAGCTCGCGCACTTTGGGAATGCGCGTACTGCCGCCCACCAACACGACGTGATCGATGTCGGCCGGAGTCAATGCGATGGATTCCAAGGCCTGTTCCACCAGCATGACGGTGCGGGTCAAAAGCCGTGAGATCGCCGCTTCGAACATGTCCCGGGTCAGGTCAATGCGGGCGATGCCATCAGATTCATTCCCGATCGTTTCCGTGATCTTCTGCAATTTGGAGAGCATCTTTTTGGCATCCTCGCCGAGGGCAAGGCAACGCCGACGCTGGCGCTCATCCAGAAACAACTCCGCGTTGTTCTTTTTGCGATACTCCTCGGCGAGCATCTCCAGCAGGGACTCATCAAAATTGGCCCCACCAAGATGCCTCGCACCTTCGGAAAGGAGGATGTCGATGTTGTCCCCATCGATTTCAAGGATCGTGATGTCAAGAGTGCCCCCTCCAAGGTCATAGACCATGACCCTCCCCGAAATATCCTGAGAATGAGCATAATACAGAGCCGCGGCCGTCGGCTCGTTGACAATGCGGGTGACGTTCAACCCAGCCAATTTTCCCGCCGTCACGGTCGCCTTGCGGGCGAGTTCGTTGAAATTCGCCGGAACCGTGATGACCACCTCATGCACTTCTCCGATCATCTTGGCGCAATCCCGCTTCAGCTTGGAGAGAATCATGGCTGAAACTTCCGTGGGCGTCCACTTCACCCCGTC
>JADZAX010000002.1 GCA_020852405.1 Verrucomicrobiales bacterium | reverse complement strand
GCCTCTGCGCCATGAACCTCTACCTGCACGGCATCGGCTCCACCGCCGACGCCAACGATCCGCCCGTCGACCGCGCCGACGCTCTCGCCCAGCCCAGCGGCAGGAAGTTCGACATGATCCTCGCCAACCCGCCCTTCGGCAAAAAAGGCGGCTACACCATCGTCGGCGACGACGGCAAGATCAGCACCGAGAAGCAGGAATACGAGCGCGACGAATTCTGGGCCACCACCGCGAACAAACAGCTCAACTTCCTCCAGCACATCGTCAGCGAACTCAAGGTCGGCGGCACCGCCGCCGTCGTCCTCCCCGACAACGTCCTCTTCGAAGGCGGAGCCGGCGAAACCATCCGCCGCGAACTCCTCAAACGCTGCAACGTCCACACCCTCCTGCGCCTGCCCACCGGCATCTTCTACGCACAAGGCGTCAAGGCCAACGTCCTCTTCTTCGAGCGCAAGGAAGCCAGCGAAAAGCCCTGGACCAAAGACCTCTGGATCTACGACCTCCGCACCAACCAGCACTTCACCCTCAAGACCAATCCGCTCGCCAACAAGGACCTCGACGACTTCAGCGACTGCTATTTTGGGGGGCACGAAAACCGCAAGGAGCCGAGGCGTAGCCGAGACAGCCGAAGGCAAACCGAGCGCTTCAAGAAATTCACCTACGACGAGATCGTCGCCCGGGACAAAGCCAACCTCGACATCCTCTGGCTCAAGGACGACAGCCTCGAAGACAGCGACAACCTCCCGGCTCCGGCGTTGCTCGCCGCCGAGATTGTTGAGAGCCTGGAAGCAGCCTTGGCGGAGTTCCGGGCGGTGGAAGAGGCGCTCGCACCAGTAGAAGAGCCATGATCGATTCCAGCACATTTTTGGCACGCGCAGCCAGTCTCGCGGACGAAGGGCGAAACCTAGTGAGCAGAGTCAGTGTGCGGACTGCCGATGAAGACCCGATTGATGAGGTCAAGTTCGCCGAGTGGAGGACGAAAGTGGGGACTCTCCTGAGCCATGTCATCGCGGAAGAGCACGTGCATTGGCCGAAGGTGACAGGGATTGTGCAACTTCCAAGAACTCCCGCCGCAGTCCTGGATACCGTTGGATTTCTTCGAGGAGTCCGCGATGATTTCGACAAGGGATTCCTAACTTCCCTTTCGGACCGAATCGAATCCGAAATTGCTTCCGATTACCTTGCGCAGGCGGCCGGGCTGTTGGACGAAAACCACGAGGGACGTTTTCATCACATCCCGGCGGCGGTACTGGCCGGTGCGGTTTTGGAGAAGACTCTGCGTTCGCTGTGCGAGAAACAGGAACCTCCAATTTCACCAAGGTCGAATGGCAAGTTCAAGGTGATGAAGGTCTTGGTGGACGATCTCAAGAACGCGAGAGTCCTAAACAAGGCTCAGTCAGCCCAGATCTCCGTCTGGATCATCCTGCGAAATCATGCGGCGCATGGAGAATTTGATCAGGTCAAGCGAGCTGAGGTGGAGGCGATGGTTTCCGGAGTCCAGCACCTCGTCAGCGAATCCCAATTAACTTGATGCAATGGTGGGAGATTCGTCGGGCGCGCAATTTAGGGGTCATGCAACATTTCTTGATAGATCGAAATCTGGGCGGCGAACCTCCCGGTCTAGGGGGTTCCCGGAGGGACAGGCCCCGGGTTTCCAAGTCCCTAACACTCCGGAGGGTTCCGGGAGGGACAGGCCCCGAGGGTTCATGCGCAAAACCAGGGTGTTTCGGAACTTACTCCGGGTTTGACGCATCGGACTCGGAAATGGCATCGCCATTTTCTTCTCGCTCATGCTGCCATACTTTCTGTCGGCGGCGTCTTTCAAAAAGTTGAACGAGGCGAGTCACTGTCCCCGGGGAATGTCCCTTTCCAATGTTGGTGCGGATACCCTCCTCCAGGTCGTCCCATGGCGCTGAATTTACCCATTCAAGAAGTCGGTCAGGATCCGGGATCGGGAGAATGAACTTGCCCCCGCACTCTTCACACTTGGCCGGACGCCCTCCAAGCCCGGGGTTCAACCATCCCAGATAGCAAAAACATATTGGGCATGAAACATGCATTGGATTGTCGTCATCAAAACTGAACTCGCGCGGAACCTTAGTCAAGGCTTCCGAAGCGAACGAGCGGGAGATCGCGGATGGCAGTTGCGTTTTTTAGGGTCATGCAATATTTCGTGACAAATGGAAGCGGGTGAATAGAGATTGATTCTTCTGTATGGCTCGATTTTCAGTTGGCGTGGATGGATGGAAGGGAAAGTGGGTGGCCATCCAACTCCAGGATGGCGCGTTCTTCTCCGTGCAGGTTCATCATTCATTGGATGAGATCGCGAAAGATCGCGAACCTCAGGTGATTGCGGTCGATGTTCCCATCGGATTGGAAGATCGTGGATTCCGACTGGCCGATGCCGCCGCGAGGCAACGGATCGGAGAGCGGCGCAGCAGTGTATTCAATTCGCCTCCCGCCTTTGCTCTCGACCCCCGATGGGAGGACTACGGTGCGACCAACGCAGAATCGAAAAGACGATATGGCAGTGGAATTTCAGCTCAGGGATTTTCGTTGCTGAAGAATATCCGCGAAGCGGATGCCGTAGCTCAGAAGGATCATCGATTCCACGAGGTGCATCCCGAAGTCACCTTTTGTGTCATGAACGGCGGAACACCTTTGAAGTTCACGAAAAAATCGTGGAACGGACAAGCAGAGAGGATCGCTTTGCTCGGGAAGTGGGGAATTACGATTCCGTCCTGCCTTTCGGAGCCGGGCGCGGGGAACATTCCCCCGGATGATCTGCTCGATGCGGCGGCCGCCGCTTGGTCAGCCGATCGAATCGCCAGGTCGGAGGCAGATGCGGTTCCTGATTCCCTGCAACGGACTGGAAGAATCTGGTTTTGAACGCCTTCCCTGAAACGAACCGACGATTTTAGTTCACGCAACACTTCTCAATTTAACGCTTCGTCGAATACGGTTCGGCAACATCCGGAACGGGACGTATCTCCTGTGGAAAGAAGGGCTCGATCAGCTGGACCAGTTTATCGGCCTCAACCTGAATTGGGGGACGACGCTCATCAACGAGTTCAATACGAACAGAGATCCGGAGCGGAAGCATCTCTTCTCCGCGCTGATCAAGAACCACTCAAGAGCCTGTCTGATGTCAGAGGAAATGCAGGTTGGCGCACTACTCTACAAAGCTCCCCGACGACATACCCATCCACCTTGTCTTTTCGGTTGAATTAACGACTGTTCTGAAGAACACTTTTACCATCCAGATGCCCGACAAAAAGCACATCCGCAACTCCACCGCAGAGTTTCTCATCTTCTCCGACCAATCGGGCTGCGACGGGCTGGAAGTGCGCTACGAGGACGAAACCATCTGGCTCTCCCAAAAGCGGATGGCGCGGTTATTTGACGTAACGGTTCCAACCATCAACGAGCACCTTGGGAACATCTACGAATCGGGCGAAATCGAACGAGGGGCAACCTTCCGGAAATTCCGGACCGTTCAAACCGAAGGCTCCCGGGAGGTGACGCGGGAGGTCGACCACTACAACCTCGACGCCATTATTTCCGTCGGCTACCGGGTCAATTCCGTCCGCGCCACCCAATTCCGGCAATGGGCCCCGGGCATCCTGCGGGATTTCGCCATCAAGGGCTACGGTCTCGACCGGAAGCGCATGGAGAACGACTCCTCTGCCATCGATTTCAAAGTCTGGAACTTCGCCCAGGGGAACGAGAACTCGGTGGGCGGTTGCGGCGATTACCTCGAGCAGATTACGCAGACTGCTGTCACTCCGTAAGATAGATCCCATGACAACACCAACACCCGTCGCGCCTCCCATGAACCATGTATTCGTGGATTTTGAAAACGTCCATCAGGTGGACCTGACTTTGATCGGCGCCAAAGGGGTGAGCTTTACGCTGATGGTTGGCGTGAAGCAAACGAAGCTGGATACGGACCTGGTGGAGAAGCTGATGGAGCATTCTGCATCGGTGCGATTGGTGAAGCTGAAATCTTCCGGCAGGAACGCGCTGGATTTCGCGCTGGCCTATTATCTCGGGCGGGCCGTGCTGGTGGATCCGACAGCCTACTTTCACCTCATCTCCAAGGATGGAGGCTTTGACCCGCTGATCGAGCATTTGCGCGAGCGGCACATCCATGTGCGGCGCCATGTCAGTTGCGCCGAGCTGACATTCACCTGGCCCGGGAAGACGCCGCCCGTTGGCGATTCGGTGGCGAAACCCGTGGCCAGGAAGGTCGCGAAGAAAGCCGCCGCCAAGAAAGTGGCGAAGAAGGTGGCAACAACGAAGGTAGCCAAAGAGGCGGTAGTGAAGAAGGGCGATCCTGTCGACGAGTGGCTGGAGCGTGTCGTGAAAAACCTCAGGGATCATCCGAAGGCGCGTCCCGTGAAGAAGAAGACGCTGCTGGCCAAGGTTGGTGACTTGATCAAAAAACCCGTCGGCGGTTCGGAAGTGCAGGCGGTGATTGATCGTCTGGTAAAGGCTGGAAATTTGAAATTCGGCGAGAAGGACAGGCCGGAATATTCTTTCTGAAGACGATGAGGGCGGAGGGCTACCGCGACGGTAGAATAGGCGAACCCTCAGTTCAGGGATCTCGATGTCACTCGGCACCCGTAGCTTCGGCCCGAATGCACCGATGCTGCGTGCCCCGAGCCACGAAGGACTCCAAGCCCCGGCCATCCTCTGCGCCCACTCGCTGAGCCGGACCTCGATGGTTGTCACAGCGCTCTTCACGAACGCTGAATGTCTCATCGAGATGCACCTCTTTGATGAGCTTGAAGGCAGGATCGGGAAGGCCTTCGACAACGGGGTTGGCCCGTGAATGGCGGCATTGGATGAATCGGGGAGAAGTGGGTCAGCGGGAACCGGTCTCGCCGTGCAACACCTGACAGGATTTCCGCAACAATTCCAATGTGATCCGAAGGGCCGAGTCCGGCATCGGACTCTTTCGAGAACCGCCGTTTGAGAGAGAATCGCAGTTCAGGCGAAACCACAAAATGATCGCTGAGGAGTTTGCCGTCCGGGCCGGTGAGTTGCGCCGCGGGGATGAATGCGGAGCGAACGAGCGAAGGCCACCTCGGAGCACCGCAGGCCCACCCCCTTCGCCAGTGATCCTTACTTGGCAGGGACCGGAGCCGGCGTGGCCGGAGCAGGCGGGGCGGTTTTCTCCGGCTTGGCAGGCGCCTCGGGGGACGCTTCCGCGGCGGGCTTGGGAGGCGCCGGCGGGTTGGCCTTCTGGAACGCTTCCAGCCGGTCTTGGTATTCCTTATTCTCCGGCTCCAGGGCCAGGGCCTGCCTGAGGTGATCCAAGGCCTCCTCTTTGCGTCCCAGCTTAAAGAGCGCCTGGGCGATGTGATCAAAGACCACGCCATCGGATTCTTCCATGTGCCGGGCCGCCTTCTGCAGCATGTCGACCGCTTTCTGATACTCTCCGGCCTTGAAATAATACCAGCCGAGACTGTCCATGATGGCCCCCGAGTCGGGATCCAGTTGCAGGGCCTTTTTGATCAGTTCTCCCGATTCCGGAATTTTTTGATCCTTCTCAACCCACATGTAGCCCAGGTAGTTGTAGACCTGGGCAGCGAAGGCCTTGTTCTCCTCGTCTTCCAGATTGGGATCGGACTTGGTGAGCAGCTCCAGGGAGCGCCGGAACAACACCGCCGCGCCCTCGACATCGCCGGCCCGCTCGGTGGCGGCCCCGAAACGGAAGAAAAACCGCTCATCCAGCAGCGCCGGCTGGCTCAGCGTGGCGAGACGAATCACCTTTTCAAAAATCGGCACCGATTTGGTCCACTCCTCACTGGCACCGTAGGCATAGGTTTGAAGAATGCCCACAATGGGGTCTTCCGGGTAGAGATGGGCGGCGCGCTCGAGCAATTGGGCGGCATCCTGGGGCTTTTTGGCCTGCAGCAACATCTGGGCGACTTCATTGAATTCCTGCACGCTGCCGGAAGCGGTCCGCAACGCGGCCTGGAGGTGCAGCAGCGCCTTGCCGAGGTCGGCGTCGGCGATCTCCATGTCCCCGCGTTCCCGGGCCAGCTTGCTCGATTCATGGTAACGCCGCCCCAACTCGCGCCGCGTCTCGACGTCGTCAGGGTCGATGTCGATGATGCTCTCCAGCATCTTCAAGGCCCCGGTGACATCGCCGGAAGCTCCCAGCACGCGGGCCAGTTTTTGGCGGAATTCGAGGCGGTCCGCATGTTTCGCAATCAGAGCCTGGTAGAGGGCTCCGGCCTTGGCAAACTGCTGGGTCGCGAGATAAAAAGCGGCCACCTGATCCTGGATGACGGGATCATCGCCGGCCTTGGCGAGAGCCTTTTCGAAAATGGCATTGAGGGCGACCGGTTCGCTGTCCTTGCTCCGGCTCACTGGAAGGATTTGAGCGGCCATCTTGCCCAGCGTCAGAAAGTACGCCGCGGAGGCGTTTTCGTTCTTTTGGCCCTCATTGAGGACCGCGAGAGCCTCCTCCCGCTTTTGATCCTGCAAGAGGAAGCGGAGATACTGGCCGACCACCGGTGAACTGTTGGGGAACGCGGCAAAGGCGTCTTTCAGAACCTGAAGACTGCGCTCCTTGGAACCGGGTTCGGCTTTGCGGAAGGTCCGCAAATACTCCGCCATCGCGATCGAAATCCCCGGACTGCCCGGGTTTGCCTCCAGGGAACGCTTGAGGACGGCCTCTCCTTCGGCGGGATCCCCCAGCACGGCCTCCAGTCCGGCGACTTTGGCCGCCATCGCCACCGGGGTGGGATCGAGTTCCAGCACGCGGCGGAACTCTTTGAGCGCCCCGGCCATGTCTTTGTTGCCCTGCTTGCGGAACCCCTCGGCAAAATGCGCCAGGGCTTCCGCCCGCTTCTCCCCGGTGGCATTCAGGGCAAACCGGGGATCGGCCGGAAAAAAACGGTGCACGTAGATTTCCGCATACTTTTCCGGAGAATCCACCACCTCCTCCGCCTGGGCGGCTCCGGCCGGTGGCGGGGCAGGAATGGCCGGTGGCGGGGCAGGCACAGCCTGTGCCCGGACGGATCCGGCCAAGCCCAGCACCACGCAGGCAGAGAGGCCAAGATGCCGGAACGTCCGGAACCACGAATGATCGGGACACGGCGAAAGGCAGCCGTGGACGCGTTTCCCCGGTGCCTTGCTCGTTCTCATGAAGTGAGAGGGTAAGCCCTCAGCTCTTGTAGCGCAAACGCTTCTTATGGCGGTTCTCCTTCATCCGCTTACGGCGCTTGTGCTTGTTGATCTTGGTTTTCCGTCTTTTCTTGATCGAACCCATGAGAGGCAGTGTGTGTGTTCTGTGATGGCTGAAGCTTTTACCGACGCGGAGGCTACGTTCCCTTCGAAGTCACCGTGGGTCAATAGACCACCTTGTTGAGGGGATACTCGATGATGCCCTCTGCGCCAAGCGCCTTGAGAGCAGGTATCAAGTCCCGCACGGTTTTTTCGTTGATCACGGCCTCCACGGCCACCCACCCATCGTGGGCGAGGTGCGAGACAGTCGGCAAGCGGAGGGAGGGTAAACAATCCAGAACGTTTTGCAACTGATTTTCCGGCAGGTTGAGCTTGAGGCCGACAAGGTCGCGCGCCAGCAGGGCGCCGCGCAGCAAAAGAGCAAGGCGCTCCATCTTTTCCCGTTTCCACTCGTCCTCATAGCTGCCAGGATTGGCGACGAACTGCGGATACGACTCCATCAGGGTGTCCACGATGCGCAAATTGTTCGCTTTGAGCGAGGAACCGGTCTCGGTGATGTCGACGATGGCATCGACGAGCTCCGGAACTTTGACTTCCGTGGCCCCCCAGCTGAACTCGACCTCCGCCTTGACGCCCTTGGCCTTCAGATAGGACTCGACGAGTCCGGTGGCCTCGGCGGCGATCCGTTTGCCCTCCAAATCCTGCACGGTGCGGATGGGGGAGTCGTTGGGAACGACGAGCACCCAGCGTGTCGGATTGGAGGAAACCTTGCTGTAACGAAGGTCGCAGATCACATGGACCTTGGCGGCATTTTCCGCGATCCAGTCCAACCCGGTGATCCCGCAGTCGAGGAACCCGTGATCCACATAGCGCCCGATCTCCTGGGCCCGGATGAGCCGGACCTGGATCTCCGGGTCATCAATGCTGGGACGCAGGGACCGGGCGGCCCCCTGGATCTGATAACCGGCTTTGGCAAACAAATTCAAGGTCGGTTCCGACAGGCTGCCCATGGGCAGGCCAATTTTCAGAATGCGATTTCCTTCGGACATGGGTCTGGTCGTGAGTCTGGTTGGGAAGTGCTGATGAGTCTGATGCCCCCCCCTGAGGGCGCGCGCGTCACCATGGCGCGGATCGCGCCGATGTCCAGCAAATGAACCGGGACGTCCTCCGGTCTGGTCAGGGGCGGAAAAAACAGCAAACAGGAAATCCAGGCCAGCCCCAAGCAGCCATCGAATGCGCCCCCGGCCTGCCCGGCGGGTGATCTTCACGACCGGATTCCTGCTGACCGCGGCGCTCGCGGCATGGATCCTCGGAATCCAGGAGTTTGTCTTTTATCTGGTTGTCATGGGGGCGTTGCTCGGAGCCCGGGCACCTGTTCATAAAAACACTTTTACTTGCAAAAATATTAATAAATGCTAAAATTTTGGCTTCTTTTGGAAAATGGCCCACCCACCGAAAAACCGCAGGAAACCCGGCGCCCATCACCGCCCCCCCAAGGACAAGGGAAGGGCCTTGGCGGCTTTTACCGGGGCGGCGCCGGCAGAACTCCGGTTCGGCATGGAGCGGGAAACCCGGGACCTCGTGGGAAGGATGCTGAAGATCGGATTTGGCATCCTTTGTGTGCCGCTTTCCTGGATCACTTTTGAGACCTTGTTCATCCTCGTTACCCACTCGGTCTCCCCGAAGGGTTTTTGGATGACGAAGGAATTCGCCTATTACGGATTGGGAGCCGCGATCTGGCTGGCGTTCTTTTTCAATCTCCGATTCCGCACTTTCACCTACCTCTACGTCCTGGGACACGAGTATACCCATGCCGCGGCGGCCCTGGTTTGCCGGGGCAACGTCATCGACATCAATGTCACGCCCGATGGCGGGTACATCCTGACCAACCGGAACAATTTTTTCATTGCCCTGTCACCCTACATTGTCCCGTTTTATACCGTCCTGCTGCTGGCGGGATGGATGCTGGCGAACCAACGCTGGAACCTCGAAGCCCACGAAACCGTCCTCTACTTTCTGGTTGGACTGACTCACATGTTCCACCTTTCCTACACCATCTGGATGATTGCCCAGCCAGAACAACCCGACCTCGATCACAGTGGCCGGTTTTTCTCCATCCCTTTCATTCTCTGGGTGAACCTCCTCATCATTTCCGCCTTCCTCATCATCGGCCAGTCCGCCGCCAGTCCGGCCCAATATCTGAGTTTGTGGGGACACAACGCCGCGACATTCTGCCCCAGACTGCTGGAGTCCTGCGGCGAAATTTGGTCCTTTTTCAGGGACTGACCTGTCCGGCGGCCCCGCCGTCAGTTGACCGGAGGCAGCACGGCAGGATTCGCCTCAAGCACCCCGCGGGCCTTGGGAAACAAGCGGAGCGCCTCAATGACCATGGCCACCTGGAGGATCAGGGTCGAAATGCCGAAGCCGACCAGAAGCCAGTTTTTCTGCTCGATCCAGCTCTGCCCCTTGCCGTCGGCCGCGATGAATAGCTGGTAGACCATGGCATAGCCGGGAACCAGAATCAGCAGACAGGCCGGGATGGCGATGAACCAGATCGGGATCCCGCGCCGCCACATCCAGAAAGCGATGACGATGAATGCCAGTCCCCCGAGGAGTTGGTTGATCGCTCCGAAAACCGGCCAGAGGATGAGCCCTCCACTCCCGGCGGTGGTGTAACTCCACGCTTCCCCGGCTTTGGGAAAGGCGGCAATGAGGCCGGAAAGCACGATCGCCAGAAGGGTCGCGCCGTGCTTGTTCTGGAAAACCGAAAGGAACGGGAGCCCCGGTTGGCCTTTGCGGGAGAAGTTCTCGCGCAGAGCCCCGGACAGCTCCTGAATGATATAGCGCTGGAGACGGCAGGCGGTGTCCATGGTGGTCGCGGCGAAGGAGGCCACCAGAACCCCCATGAGCGCGATCGCAAAGCCCTTGGAAAGGCCCAGGGCGGTGACGAAATTGGCCGCTCCTTCAACAAAGGCGCGAATGGGGTTGCTCGCAAAACCATTGGCATAGGCCTCCTGCCAGGCGGAGGCGCCGGTGAGCAGAGCCCCTCCCTTGCCCGCAAATCCCAGCCCGATGCCGGCCGTGCAAGCCAGGATGACCATGACTGCGAGGAAGCCTTCGGTCAGCATGGAGCCGTATCCGACAAACTGGGCATCGGTCTCACATTTCAACTGCTTGCTGCTGGTGCCGCTGGAGACCAGGCAGTGGAAACCGCTGATGGCCCCGCAGGCGATGGTGATGAACAGGAAGGGGAAGACCGGAAGGCCCCCGGCGGCATTAAGATGGGAAGCCGGGGCGACGAGTTCGAGCGTCGGCCGGACACCGGCCGGGTCGGGTGCCCCGCCGATGAAAGCGGCCACGGCCAGTCCAATGACCACCAGCCCGAGCGCGGACAGGAGTTGCAGACTGTTGATGAAATCCCTCGGTTGGAGGAGAAGCCAGACCGGCAGCACCGAAGCCACATACGAGTATACCAGGAGAAAGAGCACCCAGGTCATGATCGGCTGCGCGGCGAGGAACGTGTTGATGGCATGGAGCGCGCCGACATCGCCATAGACAACACTGAGATACATCAATCCGAGAGCCAGAATGCTGGGGATCACCAGATTGACGCCCCGGCGGTGCAGCCAGGCGCCGATCACAATGGCCAGAGGGATCTGAATCAGGCAGGGAAAGATGGAGGTCGGGTAGGCCACGAACACCTTGGCGATGACCAGGCCGAAAACTGCCAGGACGAGCGTCAGGGCGAGAAACAAAATGGTGAGGAAGAGCGTCCGCATGCGGGGACTGATCAGGCGCCCGGCAATTTCCCCGACCGTCTGTCCGCGGTTCCGCATCGAAACCACGAGCGCCCCCAGATCATGCACCGCTCCGATCAAGATGCTGCCGATGAGCACCCACAGCAGGGCGGGCAGCCACCCCCAAAGCACTGCAATGGCGGGACCAACAATGGGACCGGTCCCGGCGATCGAGGTGAAATGGTGGCCGAAGATGACCCCTTTGGAAGTGGGAACAAAATCCTCGTCATCCCGCAAAGCCACGCTGGGCACCGGCGCTTTGGCGTCGAGCTTGAAAATCTTGCGGGACAGCCACCGTCCGTAGGTGTGGTAGGCCACGAGATACAGAACCAGAGAGCCGAGTGCGATGAAGAGGGTGCTCATGCAGGGAGATTCAAGCGCATTCTGACACAAAAACAACGCCGCGATTCACGGCACCCAGAAATTGGGGGTTCAGGAATCCGCCCCGGTCGGATCCACAGGCACCAGAATGGCCTCACAACTCCCGCGCCAGCCTTCGAAATTCCACGCATTGGGGAAACCCCGGCATTGGGCGGGCTTCACCTCCTGCAGGCGGCAGTCGATGCCATCGAGGAAAAAACATTCGCCATTGGGCTTTTCGATCAGGGAAAGTCCCCGCCGGGTCACCCGGAGACGGGTGAACTGTTCCACAAAGAGCGCTTCGGGAATTTCGAGATGAGCGGCGATGGCTCCGATCTCTTCCGACGAAACCTCCACGTCACCCGGCCAACGGCAGCAGTTGCCACACCGTTGGCACTCATAGCGCTGACCGGGCGGAGGAGGATCAAACAAGAGGCTGGAGGTTTCCGGGACCAAGGGAGGATTGGAAATAGTAAGTGCCTTCCGGGGAAAGATCGCACAACCAAGAAATCAGCTCATTACGAAACCTTCCTTTAAGTTGACAAATCGTGAAAATTGTGGTTTTTTAAGTCTTTTGCTGGAATCGCATTCCGCAAATGTGCCCACACGGTTCAGCGTGGGGCATCTTCACTATTTATTCAGACACGGAGAAACGCAGATGTTCAAGAAATTGTTTGGAGGGTGGTTCACTGTCGACATCGGCATTGACCTCGGCACGGCCAATACATTGGTCTATGTCAAAGACCATGGCATCGTGCTTCGCGAGCCTTCCGTGGTGGCGGTGAAGGCCGGAACCAACCAGGTCATGGCGGTCGGAGACGACGCCAAACGGATGCTGGGCCGCACTCCCGGCAATATCGTGGCCATCCGCCCCCTCCGCGACGGCGTTATTTCGGACTATGAAGTCACCGAAGCAATGCTGAAGCATTTCATCAAAAAGGTCCAAGCCAAGCGCACCATGGGTCGGCTTCGCATGGTCATCGCGGTGCCGGCGGGCATCACCGAAGTGGAAAAACGGGCCGTCCGGGAAGCCGCCGAGCATGCCGGCGCGGGCCGCAATGATGTGCACCTCATCGAGGAACCCCTCGCCGCCGCCATCGGGGTGGGCCTGCCGGTCCAGGATGCGGCCGCCAACATGATCGTGGACATCGGGGGCGGCACCACCGAGGTCGCCATCATCTCCCTTTCCGGCATCGTCTACAGCCGGAGCGTCCGGGTCGCCGGCGACGAGCTGGACGAAGCCATCATGCAGTACATGAAGCGGGCCTACAATCTCCTCATCGGGGAGCGTACCGCAGAGGAAATCAAAATCCGGATGGGTTCCGCATTCCCCCAAGCCAAGGAGTCCTCGGTCGAGGTCAAAGGTCGCGACATCATCGCCGGGCTGCCGAAAACGGTGACTGTGACGTCCGCGGAGATTCGGGAAGCCTTGCTGGACCCTCTCAACACCATCATCGATTCCATCCGGGTCACGCTGGAGCGCTGCCCCCCGGAATTGTCCGCCGACCTGGTCGACCGTGGGATCGTGCTTGCCGGCGGCGGCGCGCTCCTCCGGGGACTGGACCGGCTCATTATGGAAGAGACCGGCCTCCCCGTCCATGTCGCGGAAGATCCGCTCAGTGCGGTGGCAGAAGGAACCGGCAAAGTACTAAATGATTTGGCTTTCTTGAAAAAAGTCTCCCAAGTCGACCGATAAAGAGGCATATTAGGGAGATTGCCCCCACCCCCTCTCCCTTCCCCCCTTTTTTGTCAGGCTGAATGAGCCGATTCAATCTTATTGCCCTCATTCTCCTCATTGGAGCCGTCGTCTGGGTCTTTTTCTTCAGCCCTGAAACGGTAGAGAACATCCAACGGGGAGCCCTCGCCATGGTCGGCACGGTCCGGAAGGCCGGAGGACATGTCCAGGACCAGATCACCGGAGTGCCGGATCCTCTCGATTCGCTCTCTCCCCGTGAGCTGAGGGGCCGGATCCGGGAAATGGAGCGCGACGAGGGCAAAATGAGGCTCGAATTGGACAAATTCGACGATCTCATTGAAGAAAACAACAGCCTCCGGCAATCTCTCAATTATGTGCGCAATTCGCCGCTCCAGCTGGTTCCGGCCAGGGTCGTGAAGCGCACTTCCGACACCTGGTACAACACGCTCGATATCGACAAGGGGCTGGAGGACAAAATTGTGATCGACAGCCCGGTCATCGTCCCCGTGCAGGATCAGGCCGGTTTGGTCGGCAAAATCATCAGTGTCGGCGACAAAATCTCGACGGTGCTCCTGCTCTGCGACGAGATGTGTCCGGCAGCCGCCCGAGTCGAAGGTTCCACTGAGCAGGGAATCCTCTATGGCGTGCGGGGGTCTCTCCGCTCCCAGCCGGACCTGACGCTGCGGTATCTTTCCAAAGACGCGGTGATCGAGCCGGGAAGGTTTGTCATCACCTCAGGGGTGGGCGGAGTCTTCCCTCCCAATCTGCTGCTCGGAACGGTCAAAGAATTCAAGCAAAGCGCCATCTCGGGTGAGGCCGTGGTCGCCCCCGCGGCGGATTTCACCCTGCTGCGCTATGTCTACGTCGTGATGGGGGAACGCTGATGCTCTATTTCCTCACGGTTCTTGCCACGCTGGTGCTTTCCCTGCTCACGCAGGAGTTCATTCCTCCGGTGAAATGGGCCTACCTCGCCCGGATCCTGATTGTCCACGTCACCTTCTACTGCGCGGCAGTGACCGTGCCCTACCCCTTGATGCTCGTGATGGCCTTTGCCACGGGCTTTGCCTGGGACGCCCTGCATCACGTCCCGGTGGAAAACTCTTCAGGAAACCCGGAATTGGCCTTCGGTCTGACGATTCTTATTTTTCTGGTATTCGGCTCCCTAATCCAAGGTGTCCGGCCCCTTTTCCGTCGGGGCCGATGGGAGCTTCCGGTGATCCTGATCGGATTCTGCATTTTCGGAGGTCTCTGCCTGGAGCACCTGTTGATCAGTTTCCACCGCGGCTCCTTGGAACTTTCCGGGAAACTTTGGTTCAAGCAATTGTTCACTTCTCTCTTTTCGATGCTCGCTGCCCCGATTATGCTATTGTGGTACACTCTGCTGGCAAAATGGACGGGATACCGGATTCGCTTGGAGGGAATCACACGAAGATACCGATATGGCGACGCGTATTAGATTCAGGCTCTACCTTCTGGCCTTGTTGGTCATGGGTGGCTTCGGCCTGTTGACGGCGCGGCTTTATCAGGTCCAGATCATCGAGGGCCCCATCCACAAACAGCGCATTCCTGGCCGGAAATTCGAGTCCGTCAGGATTCCCGGGGTCCGTGGTGAGATCAAGGACCGCAACGGCATCACCTTGGCGGAGAATCTTTCGAACTATGAGGTCCGCCTGAATCTCAAGGAGATTCTCGACGATTACCGGAGCCATCTCACCGAGATGAACAAACTCCTCAAAGAGGAGTCGAAGCAGGCCGGGACCAAATACGAGCCGGAATACGTCCCCATGCGGAACTTTCAGTTCTTCAAAGGCGGACAGCCAGAGATCAAGCAGGAAGTCGATATTGTTGAAATCGTGAAGCGGGCCGTTCTGCCCGGTCTGGGCAGAATGAAGTTGGTGGAGGACTTCAACGCGGACCAAATGCGCGTGCATTTTCGCTCCACCGGAGGAGTGGTTCCCTATACCTACCGGCGGGACCTGACCTTTGAGGAATTTGCCAAGTTCGCCGAAAACAACCTGAATCTCCCCGGCGTCACCGTCACCGCGTCGGCCCGCCGGAATTACGTCTACGATTCCCTTGCCTGCCATATCCTCGGCTATGTGAACATGCCGGACATCCTTCAGGTGACGGAAGAAAAAAGGCATGAATTCAACCATTATGTGCCCGACGAATACGGAGCCCAGGGTGTGGAGAAAAGCATGGACCACCTGCTCCAGGGAACTCCCGGCAAACGGGTGCTGGAGACGGATGAAAAGGGGAAATTTGCCGGGATCGTCAGCGAAACGCCCCCCGGTCCGGGAGCGGACGTCTACCTGACCGTCGACGCCCGCATCCAGTTGCTCACCGAGCAGGCCCTTCGCAAAGTGGGGCGCGGAGCCGCCGTGGTGATGGACCCGCGCAACGGCGACATCCTCGCGATGGGTTCCGTGCCTTCCTACAATATCAATGCCTTCGTCCCAAGCGTGTCCGAGGACGACTGGCACCGCTACACCGAAGACATCTCCAGCCCGATGTTCAACCGGGCGATCAATGCCTATTCCCCCGGCTCCACGTGCAAGATTCCCATCGCCCTCTCGGGCTGCCTTGATGGCACGGACAAAAACGCTTTTCCCTGCGGCCAGGGCGCCCAGTACGGCAACAAATTCATGAAATGCTGGTGCGCCAGCAAAGGCTATAGCCATGGCACCATCCGGGTCAGTGACGCCATCAAATTCTCCTGCAACGGGTTCTTCTACCGCTACGGCAACGCCACCGGCATGCGCAATATCGAAACGATGACCGAGTTGCTGGGACTGAACCGCGCCACCGGAATCCCTCTCCCCGGAGAAAGCGGCGGACGCATTCCCACGCCCGCCTACATGAGACAAAAAGGCATCAACTGGAGCGACGCCTTCACCGCTCTGGTGGCGATCGGCCAGGGTGAGACGGAATGCACGCCGCTCCAGATGGCCAGTGTGACCAGTTCGGTCTGCAATGGCGGCAAGGTCTTCCAGCCCCGCCTTGTCAAAAAAGTCCTCCGCAAAAATGGCGAGGTCGTGAACGAAGACATGCCCATCCTGCGGCATGACCTCACCAAGGAAGGTCTCAAACCCGAACAGATCGAAAATGTGAAACGCGGCATGTGGCGGGTGGTCAATGATCCGGGGGGCACCGCAGGACGAGCGGCCTCACAGATCACCGTGCTCTCGGGCAAAACCGGCACCACCCAAACGGGGAACCCCAAGCAACCAACCAATGCCTGGTTCATTTCGTTCGCCCCCTACGACAATCCCGAGATCGCGGTGTGCGTCTTTGTCGAGAACGGAGACTCCGGAGGCCGGGCCGCCTCCCCCATCGCCAAACACATTATCGAGGAGGCCATCTCTCTGCAGAGAGGACTTGAAGTGCCCTTGGAAAAACTCGCCGAGGCCAAAGGAAATTTCGACCGCGTCATGGAAGTCTCATTTGCGGAGGGGGAGCTGACGAAATACGCGGCCACCACCGACGCATCAGAAGAGACTGCCGTGGATGTGGGAGAATTCGTCCCGACACAAACCGCGGTCAACGCCAAGCCAAAATATGTGGCTCCGACGATCCGCAAAAAAGCCGATGCTGACGGCTCCGTATCGGATCAGAATAACCGAAGCAGAGACCGATGGAAGAATCTCAAGCTGTTCAACGTTTTCCGGAAGCGGTGATCTCCGCCCCGTCCGACGTCGTCTGCGCGACTCTTGTGCCAAGCCCCCACCGGGCCGCCCAGGAACGCTCTTTCCGTCCTCTGCGCCCAATTGCACCTACCCCATGTTTGCCAAACTTAAAAAACTCCTTGGATTCAAAACCACTGCCGAGGGGCAGAAAATCATCATCAACCACGAAAAACTGGAAACCCGGGTGGCCCTTCTCGAGGACGGCATGCTTGAGGAATACACAGTCGAACGGGCGGGTGAGGAAAACATCATCGGATCGATCTACAAAGGCGTTGTCCGCAATATCGAGCCCGGCCTGAAGGCCATGTTCGTTGACATCGGCCTCGAAAAGAACGCCTTTCTGCATTTCTGGGATGCCATCCCCGAGGCGCTTGACGCCGGACTTGAGGAAATCAAACGCGGCGGCAAGAAACAGGGCAAACGCATCACCGCCAAGGACATCCCCGATCTCTATCCGGTCGGTTCGGAAGTCCTGGTGCAAATCACCAAAGGCCCCATCGGAAACAAGGGCCCCCGGGTTTCGACGAATATCTCCCTCGCCGGTCGCTTCATGGTCCTCATGCCGCGCAACGACCAGTTCGGCATTTCTCGGAAAATTGAAGATCCCAAGGAACGGATCCGGCTCCGCAAGATCATGGAGAAATTGAGCGTTCCGGAAAACATGGGAGTCATCCTCCGGACCGTCTCCGTCGGCCAGAAAGCCCGTTTCTTTGTCCGTGACCTCAGCATACTGATCGACCAATGGGCCGACATTGAAGAACTGGCAAAAGGCAAAGCTCCTCTCTGTGCTTTCCGCGAGCCCGACCTCATCGAACGCACGGTGCGCGACTTTCTCACCGAGGAAGTGGGGGAAGTGCTCTGCGACGATCCCGCCACGGTGGAGAGAATGCGCGATCTGGTCGGGATCATTTCCCGCCGGTCCAAGAAGCGAATCCAACATTTCCAAACCACGACGCCCATTTTTGACAAAATGGGCATTCAGAAGCAGATCGACGACGCGTTTTTCCGCCAAGTCTGGCTGCCCAGTGGCGGTTATCTGGTCATCGACGAAACGGAAGCCCTTGTGGCGATCGACGTCAACACCGGGCGCGCCAAGAACCAGGATCAGATGATCCTGCAGACCAACATCGAGGCCGCCCAGGAAGTGGCGCGCCAATTGCGGCTCCGGAACATCGGAGGACTCATCGTTGTCGACCTCATCGACATGAAGAATCCCCGCGACCGCCAGGCCGTCTACAAGGCCATGAAGGACCGACTGAAACGGGACAAAG
>JADZAX010000001.1 GCA_020852405.1 Verrucomicrobiales bacterium | reverse complement strand
CTTGAGCGCTTCGAGCGCTACGCGGGCTTTGAATTCGGGGTCGTGTCTTCTTCGTTTTGCTTTCATTTTAGGTGTGTTTAGTTCGTTTTACAGGCATCCCTCTCACACCACAATCATAGCTTAGCCTCTGGCCCGAATTCCGGGGTCCACCTCATCGTTTTAGTCTTGATACACTACTCATGAAATCCCGACGGATTTCGTTGTTTTCTTGATCAATTAGTGCCAGGCCGAACACCGAATATGAGTTGCGAGGTGGTGGCGACCCGGTATTATGCATGGATCGAATGTCTTCCTCCGCTTTATGCCCAATATTAACGTTTTCTAATGGAGGCAATTTTGCGTGATGCGCCCTCCAAAAAACGGATAAGACAAATAGCCGTAGCCTGGTGGCATCGACACCTTGAAGAACAAATGAGTCATTGTTGGTTTGCACGGATGCGCCGGCGCGTCCATCCCTTAGGATGTCGATTGCGTATTTGTCGTAATTTTCTCCCAGATCGGACTCGCAAGTTGGACAAAGCATATATTCGTGCAACCCTGCCTGAGCCTGCTTGAAAAATTTCCTCATTGCTGAGACAACTACGGGACGTCCGCCTGCTCGCACTTCTTCGAAAAATCCCTTCGGTACAATGTGAGAATCGCACAAGATAGATTCATTTTGACAGAGCGGGCACGCTCCAAATGGCCGGATCTTGGGTTTTTTGGAGCGTTTTGCCATCGGTAATAATGCGGCAAGTTTGATCAACCTTCAAGATTCGGAGCAAGCCACTTCTCCGCCATCTCCAAACTCATCCCCTTCCTCCCCGCATACGCCTCCAGCTGATCCCGACCGGGAGCTTCGCTAAGCTTTTTAGCAGGTAGCCGTTTTGCTTTTAGCTTCATGAGAGTGTGTGAATGTTGTCAGGATACTCAACCCTCCAAATTAGGCGCAAGCCACCTCTCCGCCTCCTCCAACGGCATCCCCTTCCGCCCGGCATACGCCTCCAGCTGATCCCGCCCAATTTTCCCAACCCCAAAGTACCGGGCCTTCTCCCCAAAGAAATAAAGCCCGCTGACACTGCTCGGCGGGAACATGGCGTAGCTGGTGGTCAACTGCATCCCCACCTTCGCCTCCACGTCGAGCAGATTGCACAGCGCCTGCTTCTCCGGATGATCCGGACAGGCCGGATACCCCGCCGCCGGGCGGATCCCACGATACTTCTCATCAATCAACTCCTTGACGCTCAGATTTTCCCCGATCCCGAAGCGCATGAACCGCCGCACCTTGCGGTGGAGAAGCTCGACGAGGCCTTCGGCGAAGCGGTCGGCGAGGGCCTGGATGAGGATGGCGGGGTAGTCGTCGTGTTTGTCGCGAAAGGTCTTGGCATACTCCTCGACCTCGTTCCCGGCGGTGACGGCGAAGGCGCCTTGGTCGTCGGCGCGTCCGCTTGCGAGCGGGGCGACGAAGTCGGCGAGACTCTGGAAGGGCGTGCCGGGCTTCACTTTCTCCTTTTGTTGACGGAGGAAGTGGAAGGTGCGGAGCAGTTCGGTCCGGGTGTCGTCGGTGAAGAGGGGGACGTCTTCTCCGGTCGAGGCGGCGGGCCAGACGCCCCAGACGGCGCGGGCGTGGATCCGGTCGTTCGTGATGAGATCCTCGAGGATGCGCTGGGCGTCGGCAAAGAGTTTGGAGGCCTCCTCGCCATGGAGGGCGTGAGTGAGGATTTTCGGGTAGACTCCCCGCAGCTCCCAGGCGTGGAAGATGGGCGATCCATTCTCCCAGGGCGCGGACGCGGCGCTGGTGGCATCTCCTTGCATCCCCGGGTGGTCGCGGTTACGTTCCAGCCCATGAGCGATCTCCCCAAAGTCCACGATACCAAACCCTGTGCCATTGAACTTGCCGCCGGCGATCATTTCTGGTGCGCCTGCGGTCTTTCCAGTCACCAACCACTCTGTGACGGCAGCCACAAAGGTTCCGGGATGGGTCCACAAAAGTTCACCCTTGAGGAAGGAAAAAAGGTCTGGCTCTGCAATTGCAAGCACACCAAAAACCCGCCCTATTGCGATGGCAGTCACAGCGGACTGTGAGGCCTTCCTCCGAGAGTCCCCCATCCCCCCTGTCTCGCCACCTTTCGCCCACTATTTTACCCATGAGAACTCCAGTGATGTCCTGCCTTGTGGCGCTCTGCTGCTTCAGCGGCCTGACCAGCCTTTCCGCCGAAGATTCCCCCGTTTACGCAGCGGGTCTCAAGACCATCGACGGCACAGCAGCCACCCTGAAGGAGCACGCCGGCAAGGCCATCCTGATCGTCAATGTCGCCAGTGAATGCGGCTATACCCCCCAGTATGCGGGACTGGAAACGCTCTACCAGAAATACAAGGCCCAAGGTCTCGTCGTGGTCGGCATGCCCTGCAATGATTTCGGCGGTCAGGAGCCGGGCACCGAAGCGGACATCAAAACGTTTTGCTCCACGAACTACCGGGTGACCTTCCCTCTGTATTCAAAAGTGGCGATTCTGGGCGAAGCCAAGCACGCTCTCTATGCCGCTCTGACCGGTCCCCAAGCCCCCGAACCAGGTGAGGTGAAATGGACTTTCGAAAAATTCCTGATCTCCCGCGATGGGAAAATAGTGGCCCGTTTCCCGTCAGGAGTCGAACCGGACGCCGCGGAACTGACCACCGCCATCGAAGCGGCCCTCGCCAAGTAGCTCCCGGATTCCCACAGGTCTGATGGGATCGGAGCAGGGCGAAAAGGTGGGATGCCCTTCCGCCGGCATTGCCACACAACCATCAGGTGGAAGCTGGGGAGTCCTGAAACACCCCTACATCCACCTTGTTCCTATCTCGATCCGCGTGGGATGAG